>JAJZUU010000039.1 GCA_021848325.1 Pseudomonadota bacterium
CGACCCGGCGCCCAAGTGGGCCATCGGCAGCGGCGATGTCTTCAACAATCCGAATACGCCGGAGGAGGGCAGACGAAATCATTTCACCGTTTTCGATGCCCGGGAGGCGGAGTACCGGGCGCTCACCGGAAGGGACGGCCGGGGCAACGGGGTGGCCGCGACCGAAGCTGAGCGCAACAAATACTGGGCCACCGCTTTCCGCGCCTTGGGCGATATCGTCCATCTCATCCAGGACATGGGCCAACCACAGCATACGCACGCTATTCCGCTAACTGCCTGAGCCACCTATTGAAACCATCGCCGAGGCCGACACCATGAACCGGTTATGTCTGACATTCGCGCTATTCCTCCTGCTGTTACCGCTCACTGCCTGCGGCTTATCGGGCGGCCCACTCGAAGGGCGAGTGTTGGAAGCGGGCACCAACAAACCCATTCCGGGCGCCATCGTCGTTGCGCGCTGGCAAGGCACCTATTCTCAGATCGTGGATTCCCAGGACGTGTGCTACCACGTCGAAAGTACGACGACCGACGCGCAAGGGCGCTATCAAATTCCCGCATGGAAAGAGAAGTCGAAGGGGTTAATGTTTTCGGCGGGGCCATGGCTGATCGATGCATACAAGACGGGATACGAAACCTACTGGCCGGCCGCGTACTCGGCGACCGAGGATTACAAGCGCAATATCCGCTATCTGAAGCCTTTCACTGGCACGAAGGCGGAGAGGTTGAAGTATTTGATACAGATGTTAAGTGCGGCCAATTGCCCTTTGGCAGGTAGCAGCTCTAGGAATTTATATCCCATGTACAAGGCCATGTACGAAGAAGCTAAGACGATTTCTGTGACGCCTGAAAATTGGAAGTCAGTGGATATCTTGCGTCAGGAGGCTGCCGAAGTCGCAGTAAGGCCAGATGGAAATATCACATCCGAAGAAATGGATCGAAGGGTTAACGAATTTCTGAAGGATAATCTGAAATGAAAGCGGGCAAGTTTTTCCCTCTAGTTTTGCTGTGTTTGCAGATTCCGGGGCAAGTTCACGCATACGAACTGGATACTCATGCTGCGATTACCCAAAGAGCCTTCGAAAAATCTGTATTGGCTGATCCCCAGTTTTTACAGGATTTAGGGTTGACCAACGGCAATGAAGTGTTTGGGAAGGTGTATTTGGACATCACCGGGACTGATATCAAAATACGTGATGGATATGATTTCGAAAAATTATTTATGCCAATGGGGTCGCAAGAGTATTCAATTCTAGGCTGGCTCATGCGTGGCGCGATCCGGGAAGACGACGTAATCTGGCCGTTCGGGAGCAACCCGCAGGACGATCCCTACGGGAACATTTTCCGGGTGTTCAACCACTTCTACGATCCCATCCACGATCAGCCGCTCAATGTGCTCGGGCGCAAGCCGGGCGAGGCCTTGTGCAATGTTCCGCTCGTGGGCTGCCAGCCGAACGACCCGGCGCCCAAGTGGGCCATCGGCAGCGGCGATGTCTTCAACAATCCGAATACGCCGGAGGAGGGCAGACGAAATCATTTCACCGTTTTCGATGCCCGGGAGGCGGAGTACCGGGCGCTCACCGGAAGGGACGGCCGGGGCAACGGGGTGGCCGCGACCGAAGCTGAGCGCAACAAATACTGGGCCACCGCTTTCCGCGCCTTGGGCGATATCGTCCATCTCATCCAGGACATGGGCCAACCACAGCATACGCGCAATGATCCACATTCCGGAAAGCACTACGACGGGAGTAACCCATTCGATGTGATGCTGGGCCACAAGAGCGTCTACGAAGCATACATCGATGCGCGCGCCACGGGAACGCATTTCAAAACGGCCGATAACGTCAATTCGTCCCAGCCTATCGATGTGCCTACCGATCCTCTGAATTACGCCGATTACCCCCTCCCTCAACTCAACGATTACTTGGCTTTCTACACCACTCGCAATGTGGATTCCAATGTGTTCGACCGCCGAGGTCTGGCAGACTATTCTAACCGTGGATTTTTTTCGGCCGGCAAAAACCTGGGCAACGAGGAATATGCCTATCCTGTCAACGTGCCGGGCGCCTATCAGCAAGTTCAGTTGTCCAGGAACTGGCTGGGGCAACCCTTGCCAGGCAATGCCTCGGTCACGCTCCTGGAGAACATCGTACCCGACTCTATCAATCCCTATTTGAGCGGGCCTCCTGTGCCCCTGAGCAGTTACGGCCTTTGGGATCAGTTTCTGGTGCAGCAGGGGGCTCAGCCGGCCTACACCTTGAATCGGTACAACTACGATGCGATGGCCGACCTGCTTATCCCCCGCGCCGTGGCCTACTCCGCTGGAATGATCAACTATTTTTTCCGCGGCAGGATCGATTTCCGGCCGGACCCGGACAACCCGGGCAAGTTCGTGATCAAGAACCTTGGCCCGGAGGATATGAAGGGCACATTCACGCTGTATTACGATGCCGTGGACGGGAAGCGTTACCCGGTGGCCGGCGACGCCGTCGACAAAACCTGGGCGAGCCTTGCGATCCCCAAAGGCGTGCAGGTGGGCAATCTGGCGTTCATCCCGCCGGCCGATCCGGCGCCTAAAACGCCCGGCGAATACATGCTGGTATTCAACGGAGACATGGGGGAGGAAAAACAGTTTACAGATTCTTCTGGGAACCCGATTACCGTTGGTGCTGTGGCGGCGAAGAACATCAGCAGTCCCGGTGCCTTATTGATCACGGCTTGGCGTGACAATGGCCACTACGATGTATACCGCTCAACGGATCTTGGCAACACTTGGGAGTGGCTAGGGACTCATTACGCCACTCGTGGCGAGATGACCTACGTGGGGAACAACACGGTTCTCAGCCCGGATTCGATGTCCCGCGATGGAGGGGTGACCTGGGCCGGCTTGCCCACTTCTTCCTACGACGACATTGTACGGCGGCTTTACGCCGCCCATTTGGCAAATGGCACCTTGATCGGATTGAACGCAGATTACACCCAGTCTGTCCCTGTGATCAATATGGCATTATCGGGGGATTTGGGTGTTACGTGGGGCCCCAGGCAATCCGTTTCCGGCCTTGCTTTCAATTTCGGAAAGCCAGCTTATTTAGGAAACAACCGGCTGCTGGTGAGTAGCTGGTACTTGTCTGGAACAGCACCATGCTGGCTGAACCCGACTCAGCAATGCCCGGTCTATTCGCCAGCCTTGATGGGTTCCAATGACGGAGGGCTTTTCTGGGCAACGCTGTATAATCAAGGATTTGCCAATTATGTGTATTTGGGGAAAACCAAATCGGCGGGCGGGAAGCTGATACCGGACATACAGGGTAACGATACGCTGTTCGGCGATTTTTGGACCTACGGTGCCGGTACCTATATGCATCATTTTGCCAGATCGGAGGACGGAGGCGCTTCATGGCAGGAAATTCCGCTACCGACGGGCATGGAATATGAACCGCCCTATTATTTCGGGACTTGGCTCATGGCATATGCCGGCAATGGCGTGCTATTGGCATATTTCCATGATGGTAATGGATACAATATTCATGCTTTATACAAGTCAGTTGATTATGGCTCTACATGGGAAAAGGCGGGCGACCTGCCGCTCGGCACCAGTTATCCCGGGCTGTATGGCATGATATTCGTTGGGGATAATCATGCAACTCCAGATTTTCATTAATGCTAAAAGGCGGTTAGGCAAGATGTTCAAGAAAAGGTGGAAAAGTCTCATTGCTCTCGCATTGATGTTCTCGGTGGATGGCACTGCCTTGATGGCGGCGCAGACGGTCGTCTTAAACAGTACACAGGGTAATGCGGTTATTCTTGCACGAGAGATCGATCAGACAATTCCGGCCGTTCCGCCAGGAAGCCGTGCCTGCATTGCTGTAAATGGTACTCAGGCGGATGTTTTGCAGGAGGTGGTGAGCCCGGATTCCTCGATGGCGTGGTTGCAAGTCACGGTAACCACCGGTAATTGCACCGGCGTTACCGGCTGGGTCACGAGCAACGATGTGCAAAGGCAATAACCTGAATCCGTGCGACAAAGTTATAAAGGTACCATAATGCATTGATTATAGGGTATAATACAAGTCCTTGCCATTCACTCATTTTGAACATGCCACGCTTTTGTCTGAAGGAATCGAACCGCCAATTGACCTCGTACGCGGGGCTGTCGCTGATCGGGCAGTGCTGCGAAGCGGCGCAAGCGGCGGTGGTGCTGGACAAGCGCAACCCCGTATCGGCGGGCATGACGACGGGCGACCTGTTCCAGAGCGTGGTCGGCCTGATCCGCCTGGGCAAGAACGACTTCGAGGCCACCGAACCATTTCGGAAAGACCGTTTCTTCCGCGAAGCGCTGAATATTGGCAAGGTACCCAGCAGCGCATGGATGCGACAGCGGCTGAATGCCAAGGGAGCGGAACCGCGGGAGCATGACCTCTGAACTCTCCTTGCGCCTGCTCGAACGAACCGAAGCCCCGGTGACCGCTCACAAAGGCTACGTCTGCCTCGACTTCGACACGCGTACCATGGACAACCGCGGCACGAAAAAAGAGGCCGTCAGCCGCACCTACCGGGGCTTCGACGGCTACACCCCGATTGCCGCTTACCTGGGCAACGAAGGCTGGAACATCGGACTGGAACTGCGACCGGGCAAGCAGCACTCGGCACTGGAGACGGAAACCTTCCTGGAACGCATCTTCCCGCGCGTGGAACGACTGGCAGCGGCGGGAGTAAAGGTGCTCTCGCGCAGCGACAGTGGATTTGACAGTGTTTGCCTGTGGTTCGCCCACGGCCATGAGCGGGATCGCATGGCCGCGCTGGGTCGCGGTTTCGACTACATCGTCAAAGGGAACCCGCGCCGACAGGATAAACCGGGCTGGGTCGCTCGCGCCATTGCTGCAACGCCTTCCGGGAAACGCGTCCGGGCAGGCGGGAAGCATTGCTCTGTCTGGACGTTGGACGTGCCTGGCGGAAAGAGCACAGAACCTTCCGCCTGATCGTCCGGGTAATCGAGAGGACCATCGACAAGAAGGGGCAACCCCTGCTGGCGCCTGACATCGAGATCGAAGGCGGGTGGACCCGTCTCACCGAAGCGCCGGAAAAGGTCATCGAGCGTTACCAGGATCATGGCACGCATGAGCAGTTCCACTCGGAGATCCAGACCGATCTCGATCTGGAGCGCTTGCCATCGGGGAAGTTCGACACCAACTGCTGCACATCGGCAGGTTCGCCTACAACGGCCTGCGGCTGATCGGGCAACTGGGGCTGACCGGGGAACTCTCGCCGGTGAAGCATCCGGCCCGACGCCCCGCAGGAAGTCCCCTTGGGGGATGCAGAAGGCTCAAGACGGTGTTGCAGGAGGGGATGTACCGGGCGGCGCAGTTTATCCGCCGTGCACGTCGTCTGGTGCTGGACTTTGGGGCCTGCGCGCGCCATATCGTGCCGGTATTTGCGCACGTGCAGGAACGGCTGCTGGCGGCGCGAAGTCCATGAACACGATACGCTGCCGGACGAACACAAGGAAATTCCGCAATGGCGGAAGGAATGCTCCTGCCCGCCCGCGGAAAAACAGGATGAAGAGGGACGGATAGAACGCAACGAATCGGCAATCGCCGGCCTCGGCGACCCTGCTTCAGGGCCGTCGGCACGATCAAGGTTCGATTCAATTAAGGGCACCTCTAAAAATTTAAATTTCCGTCATTCCCGCGCAGGCGGGAATCCAGATGTTGCTGATTTACTGAGTTTTATAACCGCTGGATTCCCGCCTGCGCGGGAATGACGAATTATTAGAGGTGCCCTTAAGTGACCTCCGGCAAAGCCGGAGGTTTATTGGGTGAGAGCCTCAAAGGCGCTGATAAACCCGTGAGCCGCCCAGGGCGGCTATGCTGCTAATCTCATTTGGTCGTAGCGTTCATCCTATTTTCCTCAGTTGACTCCTGTAAAATTGCCGCAAGTGCAGCACTGGTGAGGGTTCACGGCTGAATAGGAGGCTCACCCAATGGGTGAAAAGGAATTCGAGCAAAAAACATTGGTAAAGGCGGTCAATACGGCTTTGTGAGAAACGGAGCAAGCGGAGTCGGAACTGCGCGTATCCACCCCCGGCGGCCGGTTTCACGTTCGTTGGGACGAAGGCGGGAGCGCCACGGCGCTGGGGCAATTGCCGTTCTTTGCCGAATTTCTGGAAGTGACGGGGCTATTTGCCCGTTGGGTGGATGGGTGTCCGATGAGCTACACTAGGAGCCTGTCGGACTTAAAGGAAATCGGCTGCAAATCCGGCTGACCGGTCCATATTTCGCCGCTTTTTTGGTCAATAGAACGACTATTGACCTGCAAAATCGACAAAATCTGTCCTCGGCCAGCCGAATTTTCGCTTCGATTCTTCAAGTCCGACAGGCTCCTAGCCCCAACGCACCCGAAGTGGTAGATGTTCTGGGCACTTGGCTGCTATCGATTCTGGATGGGCAGCGGCGCTATGCGCACGTTGCCGGACTGCGCGGCGACGAAGTCGCCCCCCAGATACTCGGCATGAACAAGGTTGTCAGTGATGAAAGCCTGCGCCGGCTGGTCGAGCGGCTTGCCCCACAAGAACGCCCCGCCCTGGTACGAGGCGACAATGCCTTTGGCAATGAGGGGGTGATGGCCGAGATGGAAGAGATTGGGCAGCATAGACCATGATGACAAGGTCAAACTCTGGGAGTACGCCGTTCTGGTGACCGATTCGGATTACGCGCTTGAGACCATTGGCCAGTTGTACCGAGATCGGGCCGACTGCGAGAACGGCTTCGATGAGCTGAAGAATCAATGGGGCTGGGGTGGCTACACCACGCAAGACCTGGAACGCTGCAACCTCTCGGCGCGGGCGGTGGCACTGGTTTACGACCGAAGGAAGTCCCCATGGGACAACTGGTGGAGCTGGTATGTTCGCCTGGCACACCCGAAGACGCGCCTGGAGGCAATCACCAGCCGTCCCCTGCTGCTCAGCGGTGTCGCCCGCCTGACCCAGCACGCCGGCCAGTCCCGGCCGCTGCTCACCCTCGCCCATGCGGCAAGGGATCAGATCAAGGCGATGATCGCCAATATCCGCAAGGGCCTTGACTATGTTCTGGCAAACGCGCCACAGTTGCCCAGGGTGGACCGCTGGCGTGCTCTTGTGCGCTATATCGTCAACAAAATCATCGAGGCCAAGCCAAAAGACTTTTCGCCTATCGGCTTGTCACCGCCTTGTTTGCCTTCTGGAATGGGGTAACAGAGGAATTTAGGTTAATTGCCAAAGCAAGTTATGTCCAAACCCAAAAGTATAGGTATGGTATCCCTCGGCTGCCCCAAGGCCCTGGTGGATTCGGAGCATATCCTTACCCAGTTGCGGGCCGAGGGCTACGGCGTCGTGGGCAGCTACCGGGGGGCGGACCTGGTGGTGGTGAATACCTGCGGCTTCATCGACGCCGCGGTGGAAGAATCGCTGGAGGCCATCGGCGAGGCCCTGGCGGAAAACGGCAAGGTGATCGTCACCGGTTGCCTGGGCGCCAAGGGGGACGTGGTCCGCCAGGCGCACCCCCGGGTGCTGGCGGTGACCGGCCCCCACGCCACCCGGGAGGTCATGGCCGCGGTCCATGCCCATCTGCCCCGGCCCCACGATCCCTTCTCCAGCCTGGTCCCGCCCCAGGGCATCCGGCTGACCCCGAAGCACTACGCTTATCTCAAGATTTCCGAGGGCTGCAACCATCGCTGCACCTTCTGCATCATCCCCTCCCTGCGCGGCACCCTGGTGAGCCGGCCGGTGCACGAGGTGATGCGGGAGGCCGAGAACCTGGTGCGGGCGGGGGTGAAAGAGATCCTGGTGATCTCCCAGGACACCGGGGCCTACGGGGTGGACGTGAAATACCGCAGCGGCTTCTGGCAGGGCCGGCCGCTCAAGACCCGCATGGCGGAACTGGTCGGCGCGCTGGGGGAGCTGGGGGTGTGGGTGCGGCTGCACTACGTCTATCCCTATCCCCACGTGGACCGGGTGATCCCCCTGATGGCCGAGGGCCGCGTCCTGCCCTATCTGGATGTGCCCCTGCAGCACGCCAGCCCGCGCATCCTCAAGGCCATGAAGCGCCCGGCCGACAGCGAGGACACCCTGCAGCGGATCGAGGCCTGGCGCAGGGAATGCCCCGAGCTGGCGATCCGCAGCACCTTCATTGTCGGCTTTCCGGGGGAGACGGAGGCCGACTTCCGGCACCTGCTGGAGTTCCTGGAGGCGGCCCGGCTCGACCGCGTGGGCTGCTTCGCCTACTCCCCGGTGGAGGGGGCCCGGGCCAACGAGCTTCCCGGCCAGGTGCCGGAAGAGGTGAAACAGGAGCGCATGGCACGTCTCATGGCGCTGCAGCAGCGGATCAGCGGCGAGCGCCTCGCCGCCAAGGGGGGCAGGGTGATTGAGGTGCTGGTGGACGAGATCGGCCCCGACGGCGCCATTGCCCGCAGCAGCGCGGATGCGCCCGAGATCGACGGTGTGGTGTATGTCGATAAGGCGCGGGGCTTGCGAGCCGGGGAGTTCGCCCGGGTGGAGGTGACCGCGGCGGATGCCCACGATCTGTGGGGGCGGGTCGTATAGCGGCTGAGGGGCGCGTGCCCGGAGCTTGACAAGGCGAGCCGATAGGGATGACACTCGTTTCGTGGTGGCCCTTCGTGGCTGCCTTCCCGGCGGCGCCGCTCGCGCCGAGCGATTGACCGGAATCCAGCCATGCAGAACTTCTCCCGACTGACCGAGACCGTCCAGCAGAATTGCTACATTACCGATGCGCGCCATGCGCACGACCTGACGATGTGCACCTATCTGCTGGAGATGCGCCAGTATTACCGCTGGGAACGAGGCATACCCTTTTCCCAAGCCATACCCAAAGACGATCTGGGGAGCTGGCTGAGCGAGCGGGAAAGGCTGTGGGACGGGCTGGAGTCCGATGTCTACCAGCCGCTGCCCGTGGAGGGGGCGCTGCGGGACCCGTTCGACGCCGAGGCGGTGAACCGCGAGCTTCTCCCTCACGGTTACGTCTACGGCGGGGGATTCGGGCGTTTCCGCAAACCTCATTTTTTCCTCGGGCAACTGCTGCGCAGCGAAGAGCGGGAGGGCTTCACCGTGCTGGTGGCGGGCCGCGAGCATGCGCGCGACCTGATCGCGCCGCCCGCGGCGCTGCAGGGGCGCACCGTGTTCCTGCGGCGGGAGGCGGTGCAGCGGGTATTGTGGGACAAGATCGAGGGCTGGCAGTGGCGCAAGCGGGACAACAGCCTGGGCCGGGCGATCGCCTGCTATCCGTTCGCGGACGACCTGGATGCTGCCCTGGAGAGCATGACGGACAACGAAAGCGAGGCCATGATCCTGCACGAGGTGGGGGAGGGGCTGGCCGGGGAGGTGCTGGGGGGGGCCTGGAACGACATGCTGGCCACCCTGTCGAGCCCCAAGGCGGAGATCGTGGCGCGGGCGGTGCGCGACCACCTGGCCGATTGCCTGTATACCTTGCCCGCCCTGCTGGAACGGGAGGCATACTGCTCGCTGCACTTCTATTTCGGCAACTTCGACGGGATGCGCCAGCACATCTTCCCCGACGCCTTGCGGAGTTATCAGCGCTGGGTGGAGACCGGCAACCTCAAGACGCTGCTGGCGACGGTGCGGTCGGGGAAGGAACGGTGGCTGGAAACCGCCCAACTCGTGCTGAAAGGCTACCAGAACGACCGGGAAGACTGCGGCAAGGCCTTGGAGCGGTTGCTTGCGGCGAGCGAAGGCTAGGAGCCTGTCGGACTTAAAGGAAATCGGCTGCAAATCCGGCTGACCGGTCCATGTTTCGCCGCTTTTTTGGTCAATAGAACGACTATTGACCTGCAAAATCGACAAAATCTGTCCTCGGCCAGCCGAATTTTGCGAGCAGCCGCTACGCGGCTTGCCTGCCTGACCCGCTTCGCTTCGATTTTTCAAGTCCGACAGGCTCCTAGCCCCGATGCAAGCCGTGCGGCGGCATATTCGGATACGTGGCGCAGGGCCTCCCGACCGGCGACGCGGGTTACCTGGATTTCCTCGCCCCCGGAGGCTGCGCGCGCAAGGCATCGGCGAAACCGGTGTTCTGTGGCGGACAGCCGCGAAGCGGTTGCGTTTTGCTTCGTTTTATTGCATAGTCACACGCTGAATTTTTGGATTGTCAATCTGCGGCCATATCGCTAAGGCGTCGAGAAATAATAAGTTGGACATTTGTTGCGGCGAATCCACGATGGATGCAAGGCTCGCAACGCCGCAGACGCGCGGATTCGCCACAACCCTCCGGGCCGCGGCTGCTTTGCGCACATGCCGGTGTCGCAAGCCGCTTGTTGTGAATGACACAACGGCGCGACTTGCTTCGTGGCCTGTGCGCAAAGCAGCCACGGCAAATGTCCAAGTTATTGTTTCTCTACGCCTAAGGGCGAAATTCGGAGTGGGGCGCAGGCGCCCGGGGTTCGAATCCTCTTGCCCCGACCACGATGCCGGTTTTCCGACCCGGTTTAGCGCGGAGTTCAAGTCGCATTGTTCAAGCTGATCGTCCTGGTGGCCGTCGTCATGGCCGTCTATTCGCTGCTCAAGGGCTACGGGCGAAGCGTCCAGCGCCATCACGCACCCCGGGCGGAAGGCGTGGAGGACATGGTTCGGTGCGCGCGCTGCGGCGTGCATCTGCCCAAGAGCGAAAGCATCCTT
This sequence comes from Pseudomonadota bacterium, assembly GCA_021848325.1. Taxonomy (GTDB): domain Bacteria; phylum Pseudomonadota; class Gammaproteobacteria; order Burkholderiales; family JAJZUU01; genus JAJZUU01. Next base: position 10,676 of record JAJZUU010000039.1, read on the forward strand.
AGCCGGGGCGCCTTTTTCTGCAGCGATGAACACCGCAGGCTCCACCAGGGCTAGCCCCCCGGCTCCCTTGATCCCACCCGCCGCCCCTCTGTTGCGTCCAACGCCGGCCTTGCCCGCGGCGCGCTGGGTGTCCGGCCGCATGGCTGCCGGGCGGGGCGAGCGCCGCGGGTCGGCATAGCGGACGCCGGAATGCCGGAGGAGTTATCCCAGCCCCGGGAATCGGACGTCCCCGCTTCGTATTGGCGCTCGCTACGGTATTACAATCTTTACCGGCTGGTGGCCGCCGGGGTCCTGGTCTCCTCTTTCGCGCTGCTGGGGGCAAACGCCGCCTTCGGCATTCAGGATCCGCACTTGTTCCTCGCGGTGAGCGGCATATACGTCCTGCTGGCCGTCGTTTCCATTGTCACCATCGGCCTGCGCCGGCCGGCCTTTCCTTATCAGTCGGGTTTCCAGATCGCCACGGACGTGGTGTGCGTGGTGCTGCTCATGTACTCGAGCGGCGGTGTGAGCAGCGGCCTGGGCCTGCTGCTGGTGGCCTCGCTGGCCGCGGCCGGGTTGATCAGCCGCGGCAGGCAGGCGGTCTTTTTCGCGGCCTTGGCAACCATCGGCGTGCTGCTCCAGCAGACGGCCCAGGTGCTCCTTCTCGACAAAAGCGCCGGGGATTTTTTTCAAAGCGGGCTGCTCAGCCTGGGCTACTTTGCCACGGCGTGGCTGGCCCGCACCCTGGCGACCTATGCCGTAGCCAGCGAACGTCTGGCACAGCAGCGCGGCGTGGACCTGGAAAACCTGGCCCAGGTCAACCAGTTGGTGATCCAGGACATGCAGGACGGCGTGCTGGTGGTGGACGCGCGGGGGAGGGTGAAGCAAAGCAATGCTCAGGTCAACCGGCTGCTGGGCACCGATTTCGGCCAACAGACGGGCGCGCTGCTGGAGGACTACTCGCCGGCGCTGGCGGAGCGTTTCCGCCGCTGGTGCGAGGACGGTGGAGCCGGCCCCGGGGCCTTGAGGATTGCGGCGACCGGCAGGCGGATACGCCCCCGCTTCGTTCCGGTGGATGAAGGGCGCGCCCACGGTGCGCTGGTCTTCCTGGAAGACCTCAGCCTGATCCAGGCCCAGGCCCAGCAGTTGAAGCTGGCCGCCCTGGGCAGGCTGACCGCCAACATTGCCCACGAGATACGCAACCCATTAAGCGCCATCAGCCATGCCACGGAGTTGCTGCAGGAGGATGAGGATGCCGACAAGACACGGACGCGCCTGCTGCAGATCATCCGGGACAATGCCCACCGCCTGGACCGGATGGTGCAGGACGTGCTGCAACTCAACCGGCGCGACCGGGCGCGGGTCGAGCAGATACGTCCATCCTCGTTTCTTCAGCCATTCGTGGACGAGTTTTGCCAGGCGGAAAAGGTGCCGCGCAGCGCGTTTTCCATCGAGATCGATACCGAGCGGGACGTCTGTTTCGACCGGGCCCATCTCCACCAGGTGTTGTGGAACCTGTGCCGCAACGCCTGGCGCCACAGCCGGCGGGGGGAGGGCAGCATCCGGATGTGCGTCAGCGAGGCCCATTGGCGGGATATTGTACAATTGGACGTGATCGACGACGGGCCGGGGGTGGACCCGGATCTGCAGCCGCAATTGTTCGAGCCGTTTTTCACCACCGAGAGCAAAGGCACCGGCCTCGGGCTGTACATCGCCAAAGAGGTGTGCGAGGCGAACGGGGCGACCCTGGATTACATCGAGGTCGCGCCCGGCGGCCAGTTCAGGATATGTTGCAAGGGAGGACCATGTTGAAGCGCAAGGAGCGAAACGGATCATCCGGCGGCGACGCCAACCGCCCTGCCCTCGCCGCATTGATCGTTGACGACGAGTCGGATATCCTGGAACTGCTCGAACTCACCCTGCTGCGCATGGGCCTGGAGGTGGACCGCGCCGCCTCGGTGCAGGAGGCCCTGCGGCAGCTTAAAGCCAACCGCTACGACCTGTGCCTGACCGACATGCGCCTGCCGGACGGGGACGGGGTGGAGATCGTCCGGCACATCAGCGCCGAGTGCCCGGATACCCCGGTGGCGGTGATCACCGCCTACGGCAGCATGGAAAACGCAGTCGCGGTGCTGAAGGCCGGCGCCTTCGACTACCTGACCAAGCCCGTCTCCCTGGAGCAGTTGCGGGCGGTGGTGAAGTCCGCCCTGAACCTGCAGCCGTCCAAGGAAGCCGCGCCGGAAGGGCAGGCGCTGTTGGGTGATTCCCCCGCCATGCGCCAGGTCGCGGCGATGATCGAAAAACTGGCCCGCAGCCAGGCGCCGGTGTACATCACGGGGGAGTCCGGCAGCGGCAAGGAACTGGCGGCGCGCCTGATCCACCAGAACGGGCCGCGCCGCAGCCAGCCCTTCGTGCCGGTGAACTGCGGCGCGATCCCGGAGAGCCTTATGGAAAGCGAGTTCTTCGGCTACAAGAAGGGCTCGTTCACCGGCGCCGATCAGGATCGGGAGGGCTTTTTCCAGGCGGCCAACGGCGGCACCCTGTTCCTCGACGAGGTGGCGGACCTGCCGCTGGCCATGCAGGTGAAGCTGCTGCGTGCCATCCAGGAGAAAAGGGTGCGCAAAGTGGGCGAAACCAAGGAGGAAGGGGTGGACGTGCGCGTCATCAGCGCCACCCACCAGAACCTGGCGGAGTGCGTGGACCAGGGCCTGTTTCGCCAGGACCTCTATTACCGGCTCAACGTGATCGGACTCAGGATGCCGGCCCTGCGCGAGATGCGCGAGGACATCCCGCTCATCGCCCGGGCCATCCTGCGCCGGTTGGCGCAACAAACCGGCGTGGCGGTCCCGGAACTGACCCCGGAGGCGTTAAGCGCCCTGGAGCAGTACGACTTTCCCGGCAACGTGCGGGAGTTGGAAAACATCCTGGAGCGTGCCCTGGCCCTATGCGGCGAAACCAAGATCGGCGCGGACGATCTCTATCTCAGCCCCCCCGCCGGAGTCCTGTCCCAGACGCACGAGCCGGGGGCCAAGTGGCCCTTGCAGGAATACCTGGACCGGGTAGAGAAGGAGGCCATCCTGGAGGCGCTGGACAAGACCCGCTACAACAAGACCGCCGCCGCGAAGTTGCTGGGCATCACCTTTCGGGCGTTACGCTACCGCCTGGAGCGGCTCGGGATCGAGTGAGGAGGCGTGGGTACGGGGACGAGAGACGAGACGCGGTTCATCCCTCACCACAACGCAATTGCCAGATAAGTCGCATACAGCGTGCCGTTGACGAACAGATGCCAGATCCGGAGTTGGCCGCGGGCGAGCATCAACCTGAGCCACCCGGCGGCCAGCAGGGTGATCGCCACCCCGGCCAGCACCTCCCGTTGCGGCGCCCAGGGGGTGAGCGTGATGCCGATGGCCGGCAGCAGGGTCCCCTGGAACACCATGGCGCCGGTGATGTTGCCGAAGGCCAGGGTGTCCTTGTGCTTGCGGATCCACAGGATGCTGTTCACCTTTTCCGGCAGTTCCGTGGCGACCGGGATGATCATCAGGGAAAGCAGCAGGGGGGAGATCCCCAGGATGACCGAGGCGTGCTCCACCCCGTAAATGAAGCCCTTGGCGCCGGCGACCAGCAGCGCGAGTCCCAGCGCCAGTTGCGCCAGAATGACCGGAAGGTTCTCCGGCAGGCCCAGGCGGCACAGAAACATCTTTTCCTCCGCCTCGGTGCCGTGGCCTTCCTTGACCAGTTCTGCCGAGGCGCGCAGGGTGAGCAGGATGTAGACGAAATAGATCAGGACCATGGCGATGGCCAGCGCGGCGCGGATGGTGGCCCCGTCGTGAGGCATGAACAGTGCCAGCGCCGATAGGGCGAAGGCCCCCAGGAAGAAATTGAGATCGCGGCCAAGCCCCCTGCGTTCCGGGGCAAGATGCCCCCGCAGCCCGCGTTTCTTCAGGGCCGCCAGCGCCATCAGGAACAGCGACAGGGTGGACAGCATCAGGGGCGCGCCGAGGATGGCCCCCACGCCGATCTCTTCGTTCAGTCGGGTATCGGCGGTGCCCGCGAAGATGGCGAGTAGAGGCACCATGGTTTCTGGCAGGGCGGTCCCCACGGCGGCGAACAAGGAGCCGGTCACCCCTTCGGAAATCCGGAGCCGCTCGCCCAGGTGTTCGAGGGCGTTGGTGAACACCTCCGCGGCCACCAGGATGATCAGCAGCATGGCCAGAAGTTCGCCGAAAATCACCGCCGGATTCTCCCCCAGCCCTCGCTGGAAGCCTGTCTGACTTGATTTTGGCGTATCCAAATCATGTCCGGCAGGTTCCCGGGCCGTACGCTTGCCCCATAGGCGCGTCCCGTGCCTCGTCCGTTGTCCGCCCGCGACGGCCTCATGTGGTTTGCGCCGCGGCCCGGCCGAGGCGCGGGGCGGCATGGCCCTTGCCGGCCAACAGTTCGGTGGCGTCCCCGGCGCTCAACGGCCCGCTGAACAGGAAGCCCTGGATTTCGTCGCACCCCAGGGAACGCAGGAACTCGTACTGGCTTTCCGTTTCCACACCTTCGGCCACCAGGTGCAGTTTCAGGCCCTTGGCCATGGCGACGATGGCGGTGACGATGGAGGTGCCGCCGGCGTCCTTCAAAATGTCGCGCACGAAGGATTGGTCGATCTTGATGGTGTGGATGGGAAGCTTCCTGAGATAGCTCAGGGAGGAATAACCGGTGCCGAAATCGTCGATGCAGATTTCCACCCCCACCAGGCTTAGCTTGTTGAGCTTGGAGATGGTGTTCTCCATGTCCTTCATGATCACGCTCTCGGTGATCTCGATCTTCAGCAGGTTGTCCAATCCACAGCCTTGCACCATGCGGATGAGCTTCTCGGCGAAATGTTGCTGCTCGATCTCCGGGGCGGACAGGTTGACCGCCGCGGTGACCGGCGGCAGACCGGCCGAGCGCCAGGCCTTCAACTGCCCGCAGACGGTGCGCAGCACCCATTCCCCCATCGGGATGATCATGCCGGTTTCCTCGGCCAGCGGGATGAAGTCGGAGGGGGGCAGCAGGCCCCGTGTGGGGTGCCGCCAGCGGATCAGGGCCTCCATCCCGCCGATCCGCCCGCTGCCGACATCGAATTGCGGCTGGTAGAAGACCTCGAACTGCTCCCGCTCCAGGGCCTTGCGCATGTCGTTTTCCAGGGACAGGCGATCGGAATGGGACACGTTCATGGTCTGGGAATAGATCTGGTAGTTGTTTCTGCCCAGGCTCTTGGCGTGGTACATGGCGATATCGGCATGCTTGGTGAGGGTATCCATGGTCTCGCCATGGTCCGGGAAGAGGGAGATGCCGATGCTCACCGAGGCGAACAGCTCGCGCGAATCCAGCGGGAACGGCTCGGTGAACGCGGCCAGTATCTTGCGCGCCGTCTTGACTGCGTCTTCGCCGCATCCGACCTGGGGCAGCAGCAGGATGAATTCGTCGCCCCCCACCCGCGCCAGGGTGTCGCCCTCCCGCAGGCAGCCCCGCAACCGGGTGCTCACCCCTTGCAGCAGTTCGTCTCCGGCGACGTGGCCCAGGGTATCGTTGACCACCTTGAAACGGTCCAGGTCCAGGAACATGACCGCCAGCATCTGCCCGTTGCGCCTGGCCTGGGCGATGGCCAGGCCGAGCCGGTCCTGGAACAGGGCGCGGTTGGGCAGGCCGGTGAGCAGGTCGTGATAGGCCTGGTAGCTGATGGTCTCCTCGGCCTTTTTGCGGTCGGTGATGTCCTTGGCCACGCCATAGGTGCCGATGAACCGGCCGAACCGCTCCAGGGAGGAGTGGTCGTAGATCCCCATGGAATTGAGCTCCACGGTCACGAAGCGGTTCTCGAAACTGCGCGGCCCCTTGCCGCCGTCCTTGCATTTGAGGCGCAATTCCGCGTTGCGGGTCGAACGTTCCCCGGTCCTGCGCTCGTTGAACACGTACACCGCGGCGTTGACGTCTTCCTCGTAAACCAGCGCGGAATAGGGTTTTCCGATAAGTTCCCGGCGTTTGAAGCCCAGTACCGTCTCCACCCGGTCGTTGACGAAGGTGAAGCGGCCTTCGTGGTCCAGGGTGTAGATGATGTCGGGGGAGTTGTCCACCAGATAGCGGTACCAGCGTTCGGACTGGTGCAGCTTCTTGTTGATCCGCTCGTTTTCCTTTTCGAGGCGCCTCTTGTTCAGGGCGTTCTCGATCGTCTTCAGCATCTCCGCCAACTGGTAGGGCTTCCTCACGAAGTCGTAGGCCCCCTTCCTGAGGGCGTTGATGGCGGCATTGATGGAGGCGTCCCCGCTCACCACCACGATGGTGGTATCGATGTTGCGCTGGGCGATGGCGTCCATCAATTGGTGGCCGGTCATGTCCGGGAGGGCCAGGTCCAGCAGGACAATGTCGAATTGGCCCCCTTCCAGCGCGGCAATCGCCGTCCTCCCGTTGGCGGCGGTGCGGACCTGGTAGCCCCGCATTGCGACAAGGTCGCGCAGACTGTCCAGCAGGCGCGGTTCGTCGTCCACCACCAATATCCGAGGGTTGTTGTCGTCCGTCCCCTTATGCAGAAGTGCCATCATCGCCTCCGCTCGCACGTCTGAAATATTTGTTTTTTTGTCAGCGCAGCACGCCCTTAGGGCTCGTTAATGAATAACTTGGACATACGTTGCCACGTATTCGGGATGGCCGCAAGGCGCGAAGCGCAGGCAATGGTTATTCCATTGCCAAGCTTTGCAACACCGCGGCCGCCCGAATACGCGGCAACCCTCCGGGCTGGGACCGCTTTGGGCGCATCCCGGCGTCGCGAGCCGCTGGTTGTGAATGACACAACGGCGCGTCCCGCTTCTTGGCCTGCGCCCAAAGCGGCCCCAGCGTACGTCCAAGTTATTCATTAACGAGCCCTTAGCATACTAGCTGTCTTCCGGCTTTGGTAGCAGTATTTGGAAGGTCGTTCCGCCCTTTTCGCTGCTGCTGCACGTGATGCTGCCACGAAGTTGGCCGACGATCTCCTTGACGATCGACAGCCCCAGCCCGGCGTGGCCCCCGCCTTTGGTGCTGGTTACCGGCTGGAACAGGCATGCCATGACCTGCGGCGGAATGCCGGGGCCGCTGTCCTGCACCAGGATCTCGACGCATGGAGCGCCGTCCCGGTTGACGTTGTTGCGCGTGGACACGGTGAGGGTCCCGCCGCCGGGCATGGCCTCCGCCGCATTCTTGAACAGGTTGAGAAGAATCTGCTTCAGTTTGCCGCGCGCGATCCGCAAGGGCGGCAAGGCTTCGCCCAGGCGCGGCTGCAACGCGATGTTGCGGGGGGCGAACAGGGTCCCTTCGGTGAACGCGATCAACTCCGTGATCACCCGGTTGACATCGACGGCACCCTCCTCCGGGTGCATCGCCGGGGGGAGGGCGGACAACTCGCGCACCAAGGCCGACACCCGGTCGATCTCCTCGTTGACGATCTTCAGTTCGCCGTACTCGATATCGCCCTTGTCCAGTTTATCCCCCAGGAGCTGGAGGTAGTTCTTCATGATGTTGAGGGGATTGTTGACCTCATGGGCGATCTTTCTGGTGTGCGCTTTCATCAGAGCCATGTTCTCCGCCCCGGCGGCCTCTGCTTGTGCCTGCCTGCGCTGCGCCGAATCGAGCATCCTGGCGCAGAGCCGGGCGAACATCATAATGAGCCGGTACTGCTTTTCCAGGCGCGGCATTTGGGAGCGCTCCACGCCGCACACGATGACCCCTGCCACCGCGTCGCCGGCCGTCATGGGCAGGCATAGGATGCCCTCTTTTTGTGTCAGCCTGATTAACTGCTCATCCAGGATGCTCACCACGGCCGCTTCGTCGCGGCTGAAGGACTCACTCGGCACTCTCCGGGCGAGCGCCTCGGAAAGCAGGCTTTTCCCACTATCCAGGGAAACGCTCAGCTCGGCGACGAGGCTGGGCTGGCTTCCCGGGTCCTTGCCGCAGAGGGCGTGGCGCGCCCGGTCGTACAGAAAAAAAAGGGGGTGGCGCAGGCCGAACAAGATGTTCAGGCACTTCTCGATCCCTGTCAGAATGCCGTCACTATCGTCGAGTGCCGAAAGGTTCTGGTGCACCCCCTCCAACAGCGCGATGTCCCGGACCGCCCGCGTAAGCTCCAGCCTTTTCAGCGCATCCGGAGTGGCGGTCGGTGGTTTCGGCGCCTGCCGCTCGGGAGAGCCGCGATGCCGCCTTCGGTCCGGAAGCTCCGGTGCCGGCGGCAATTCTCCGGCCGCTTCCTCAGGACCGGGTTCGATGCCGTGATTGGGCTCGATTTCAAACGAGCGGGCGATCTGGGCCACCGTCTCCCGGGCCTGCCCGGTCAATTCCGCGATCTCGTCGGTAGTGAGGCCGAACAAGGGTTCCGGCACGGCGGAAGGCGATGCGGCTGCGCTCGCGGGCCGATCCGCGAGGCTGTCGGCGAGGTGCACGATCTTCACCAGTTCGGGGGCGTGCACGATCCTGTCCATGGGGTCGTGGTGGTAGAGAACGGCGTCAGCTATGAAGGACTGCAGTTTCCAGGTGCCGATCAGCCACGCGCCGATCTCGCAGTGGGTTGCGCCCAGGCGTGCCTTTTCCTGGGCGATCAGCCTGGTCTCGTCCGCCTCGTCTTCCATGACGCTGCCGTAGTCTTTTGGAAAGTTCGCCCAAAGCACCAGTTGGCCGATGTCATGCAGCAGCCCGCAGAGGTAGGCCTCGTCCGGGGCGGGGTAGGCGGCCTTTTCGGCGATCAGCCTGGACAGGGTGGCGCACATCAGGGAATGCCACCAGAAGCGCTTCAGGTCGAGCCCGGCGGCGCCGCCGATCTGGCTGAATACCTGGTACACGGCGGCGCTGATGGCGATCGTCTTGACCGTATCGAGCCCCAGGGCGATCAGCGCCCGCTCGAGGCTGGTAATCTTGGTGGGCCGCCCGTACAGAGGGGAATTGCCGACACTGATGATCCTGGCGGCCAGCGCCGTATCCTTGTCCAGAACCCGACATATGCCGTCGAAGGTGGGTTCCTCGCTGTTGCAGACATCCAGCAGCTTCAGCAGGACGTGGGGCAACGATGGCAGGTGCCTGGCGTCGATTTTCTCAAGAAGCTCGGGCAAGGGTTCCGGCATCGGTCTATGGGCGCGAGATTGGCGCAGATTCGTTCCAGCGGGTCATTTTATGCCTTATTTACGATATGTGGTGCGCCATATCGTTATAAGGTTACTCGAAATCACCAGTCAACAACAACCTTTTGCCGGATCAGCAAGATACGTACCAGATGCACGAAGGCTTCGCCTGCATCTCCTGCGGAGGTCGTGAACGAAACTGCCAGTTGCCCGGGACGGTTGCGCACGGCCCCTCAGCGTGCCCCACGCCGGTCGAGTTCGCCCCGCAGGCGGCGGTCGAGTTCGCCCCGCAGGCGCCTTTCCGCGGCCGTTTTTGGGTATTTGCCGCTGCTGCTTCGCCTCTCCGGGCCACTGCGTCTGGTGGCCCGCGTGCGGCGCTCGGGGATGTGTCGCTGGCCCAACCTGACGAATCTGGCCGAGGGATTGAGGAACCTGAGGATGAATCCGGCAACGTCGGCCGAGCGGTAGCGGACGCTTCCGCCGATCACGAGAAACGGGATCAGGGGGTCGTGCCTGCGATCGTTGACCAGCCAGGCCAGGGCGTTCTTGTGGGGCATATGGGGCCGCAACAAGGCGGCCGCTTCCGCCGTGCTCAACAGCGCTTGCCCGTCCTCCGCCGTGGCCGCTTTTCCGTGCGAAAAAGCCATCTCCTCGCAGCCTCCCCAGGTCCTTCGCTTTCCCTCGCCGGGTTAGTGTAGCACGCCCGCCGGATTTTGGGATGACCGAGGCCCCGCCTTGCGCGGGAGGGGATGCAGGCGGGTAGCGGGTGCGGCTGGTTACGGCTTCGGAAGCCGTTCCAGGTTCTTCTCCAACAGGGCGAAAAAACGCCGGTAGAAGTCCGGGTCGGCCACGGTCTCGCTTCCCACCTTGACCTGCGCATCCGTCTTCTCTCCCCAGGGCAGGGAAATGGCGCCCACGCTGGGCAGACTGAGACTGGTGGACTGGCTGGTTTTCTTGAGTTCGTATCGGGTTTGCACGGCGTTGGCGAACACCGTGGTTCCGCCGTCGCTCCCCTTGCAAACCACGTTGAATTCCAGGATGACGTTGGTCTCCTTGTCCGGCTGGAAGGCCTTGTTGGCGCGGATGGTCAGGGGCGGGGAGTCTTCGAGCACATAGCCCTGGCCGAGCAGGGTCCGGCTCGCGGCCTCGCAGGCGGCACCAGGCGCAGCCGCCACTTCCTTGTGGAAGGGGGACTCCGGTTCGAAGGATTCTTCCCGGTAGACCTTGGTCCCGCCGCAGGCCGCTGCCAGGGCGGCCGCGACGACGAAAAGCGGCAGGCGGACACGGCGCATCTGTTCCATATGACCCCTCCTCGACCCGATTAGGGATGCCGCGGGCACCCCCTCTGTCTAACCATAGCAGAGGCGGGTCTGGTCTGGGGTGACGAGGGGCGGTCAGGCGCGCCCTTTGCCGTGCCGCGGGGCTAGCCCGCGGTGAGCGGCGCGCCCCAGGTGCCGTCGAAGCAGGTCTGTTCCAGGGGGCGGCGGCTGCGCGCCGCGAGTTCGCTTTCCTTGATCTCCCCGCTCAGGGTGTCCGGTTCGGCCTGGTAGCCCACCGCGATCATGGCCATGCACTGGAACTGCTCCGGGATGGAAAAGGTCCGGCGCAGCTTGTCGGCGTCGAAACCGCCCATCTGGTGGGCGGCCAGACCCAGGGCCACCGCCTGCAGACACAAGTTCTCGCTGGCGGCGCCGGTATCGTACGGACCCCAGCGATTGGGCTTGCCGTTGCCGGTGAACAGGCTGTCCGCCAGCACCGACACCAGGACGGGGGCGTGCTTCACCCATTGCTGGTTGAACTCCACCAGGCAGTCGAAGGCCTGGTCCCAGGACGCCCGGTCCCGGTTCTGGTCCCATACGATGAAACGCCAGGGCTGGTCGCCGAAGCAGGACGGCGCCCAGCGCGCCGCCTCCAGCAGCGCCGTGACCTGTTCCCGCGAGACCGGACGGGCGGGATCGAAGGCGCGCGGGCTCCAGCGCCGGGCGATGATGTCGTGGAGCGGGACCTGGGTATGTGCGGGCTTTTTTAACACGGTTGACCTCCATTGTTTAGGTTGCGATTAACAGCGCTCTCTGCCGAGGCTGAAAGGCCCCGGGCCATGGGCCACGATATACAGCATGGCGCCCATGATGGCCAGATTCTTCATGAAATGGTTCGTCTGGTTCTGTACCTGGCCGGGGTCCGCCGCCCAGAAGGGATGGAACACCAGGGTCACCGGGATCAGCCAGAGAAAAAAGACCGCCGCGGCCCAGCGGGCGTTCCACCCCAGCAGCAGCATCAGGCCGCCCCCCAATTCGATGGCGATGGTGAGCACCAGCAGCAGCGGCGCCGCGGGCAGGCCCTTGGCCGCCATGTAGGCGGCGGTATGGGCGAAACCGCCGATCTTGTGGTAGCCCGCCAGGATGAAGATGAGGGAGATCAGGATACGGCCGGGCAGGGCCGCGTATTTTGCGAATTCGTACCGTTTCATGGCAAGTCTCCTTAGGGCAGGTCGAACAGCAGCACCTCGGCGTCCCGGCGCGCCGTCAGCCGCACCTCCCGTTCCCCGCTGATCTTGGCCCCGTCCCCCGGGCCTGCGGGCATTCCGTTCAGTTCCGCCTCGCCTCGCGCCACATGGAGGTAGGCCCGGCGCCCCGGCTCCGGGGCGTGGATCACCGTCTGCCCGCACTCCAGGACGGCGGCGTACAGGAAGGCGTCCTGGCGAATGGTGAGGGACCCCTCCCGGCCGTCGGGGGAGGCCACCAGCAGCAGACGCCCGCGGTTATGCGCCGGATCGAACGTCCTTTGCTCGTAGCCGGGGGGCAGCCCGGCCTGCTCCGGCTCGATCCATATCTGCAGGAGGTGAACGGACTCGCTGCGGGAGGCGTTGTACTCGCTGTGGGCGATGCCGGTGCCGGCGCTCATGCGCTGCACCTCGCCCGGCCGGATCACCGAGCCGTTGCCCATGCTGTCCCGGTGTTCCAGCGTCCCTTCCAGGACATAAGTCACGATCTCCATGTCGCGGTGGGGGTGGGTCGGGAAGCCGGCGCCCGGGGCGATCCGGTCGTCGTTGATCACCCGCAGGCTGGAAAACCCCATCTGCTCGGGGTCGTAATAGCCGGCAAAGGAGAAGGTATGGCGGCTGTCCAGCCAGCCGTGGTCGGCGTGGCCCCGTTGCTGACTTTTGCGCAGGCTGATCATGACATCCCCGGTGTTTGACAGGATAAATATTCGTATAATTCGAATAACCAGGAACAGGTTAATCTTGAATCAATCCCGGTGAAAGCGAATAATTCCGCACTAGTCATTCTAATTATCAGAACATGCGCCTGAGCCTGGAAGCCCTTTCCATATTAGACGCGATCGAGCGCAAGGGCAGCTTCGCGGCGGCGGCCCAGGCGCTCCATCGCGTGCCCTCGGCGGTGACCTACGCGGTGCAGAAGCTGGAGCAGGACCTGGGGGTGCGCCTGTTCGACCGGAGCGGGCATCGCGCCGTGCCGACCGAGGCCGGGGCGGAATTGCTGCGGGAGGGGCGCCATCTGCTGCGCGCGGCCCAGGAACTGGAGGCCAGGGTCAAACGGGTGGCCACCGGCTTTGAAACGGAGCTGCGCATCGCGCTCAGCGACATGATCCCGGCAGCCCGCTTTTACCCCCTCGCCGCGGCCTTCTACCGGGAAGGGTGCGGCACCCGCCTGCGTCTGTCCGCCGAGGTCTACGGCGGAAGCTGGGACGCCCTGGTGAGCGGCCGCGCCGACTTGGCCCTGGGGGCCCCCGGCGAAGCGCCTCCCGGCGGGGGATATGCCTCCCTGGCCATGGGGGTGGCGCAGTTCGTGTTTGCCGTCGCGCCGTCCCATCCCCTGGCGGCCTATCCGGAGCCCCTGTCCGCCCAGGACATCCTGCAATTCCGCGCGGTCTCCGCCGCGGACAGCTCCCGCAACCTGCCGCCGCGCACCTCCGGGCTGCTGTCCGGCCAGGATGTGTTCACCGTTCCCGATATGCTGGCCAAGATCGAGGCGCAGCGGGCCGGCCTGGGGGTGGGCTACGTGCCCCGACACCTGGCCGGGCCCGACCTGGCATCGGGTCGTCTGGTGCCGAAGACAGTGGAAGAGCCGAAGCCGGACACGCCGTTGTTCGCCGCCTGGCGCACCGGCCACGCCGGCAGGGCCCTGCAGTGGTTTCTGGAGTCCTTTCGCCGGCCCGGGACGCTGTCAGGGCTGCTGGCGGAAGGGTAGTCCGCTACTGATCCGCGTCCCCCGGGCTGCCCGCCGGCCCCGCTTCTTCCGCCGCGGCCATCGGACCTTCCGGCCAGTTGGCGAAGGGGAACGGCTTGCTGTCGCTGTTGAAGGTCAGGAACATGAATATTTGGTAAAGGTAGGCGCTCAGTTGCCCGCCGAATGCGGTGAGGCGCGGGTGCGGCGCGCCGCTCGCCAGGGCGAACAGGAACTGCAGCAGCACCACCGCGCCCAGCACCACCTCGGCCACGGAGCGGAGAACAACGAACAGCAGCATGAACAGCCCCCTGGTCCAGGTGGCGGACGCCGTCAGATTGGATTTCAGGCCTGATTCCATGGCAATCATCTCCTAAAGGCCGGCGGGGAACTGCCGAAGTGCCGCGGCCCCCGGCACGGGCGCGTTGACCTCGGGCTTGATTATAGTATCCTTTCACTCTGCTTCAGGGTGGCCCTGCGGCATCTCGATCTCCAACTGCGGCGCCCGGCATTGACCGACCTTTCCCCCTTTAATCGAATTGCCCTCGACCCGGCCCGAAGCGTGGTGATCGAGGCCTGCGCCGGCAGCGGCAAGACCTGGCTGCTGGTGTCCCGCATCGTGCGGCTGCTGCTGGCCGGGGTGGAGCCTTCCCAAATCCTGGCCATCACTTTCACCCGCAAGGCGGCCCAGGAGATGGAAGCGCGCCTGCGGGACTGGCTCGCCCTGCTGGCCATGGGGCCGGACCAGGAGGTGCGCCGCTTCCTGCGGGAACGCGCGCTGCCCGACAGCGCGCCGGAAGCCTCCCTGCCCCGGGCGCGGGCCCTGTTCGAACGGGTGCTCGGCGCCCAGCCCGGGCTCACCATCAACACCTTCCACGGCTGGTTTCTCGGCCTGGTGCAGCGGGCGCCGCTGGACTCCGGCGCCATGGGAGGCGCCGAGCTGCACGAACGCACTTCCGCCCTGCTGGAGGAGGCCTGGCAGGGCTTCGCCGAGCAGTTGCAGGGCAGCCCGGACGGCCCGTCGGCCCGGGACCTGAACCAGCTATTTCGCGACTACGGCCTCGCCAACACCCGCGCCCTGCTGTTCGACTTTGTCGCCAAGCGGGCGGAGTGGTGGGCCTTCACCCGGGGCCGGAAGGACGCCGCGGCGTGGGCCGCCGAGGCCCTGCGCGCGGAGCTGGAGGTGGACCCGGAGCACGATCCGGTAGCCGATCTGTTCGCCGGCGCAGGGGCGCAGGGGGAGTTGCCGGAATACGCCGCGCTGCTCGCCAGGAATACCGAGCAGGACAGGGGCCTGGGCGAGCGGTTCCACGCCGCGCTGGAATCGGACGGGCCCGGGCAGCGGTTCGAGGGCCTGGTTTCCGTGCTGTTCACCGCCGGCGGCGAGCCCAGGAGGCGCAAGCCGTCCAAGGAGCAGGCGAAGCGCCTGGGGGCGGAGGGGGAGCAACGGCTGCTCGCCCTGCACCAGGCGTGGTGCGAGCGGACGGCCCGGGCGCGGGACGTCCTGGCCGAACAGGCGGCGTACCGCTGCAACCGGGCGGCCCTGCGCTGCGGCGCCGAACTGCTGCAACACTACCAGCGACTCAAGGAGGAGCGGGGCGTGGTGGATTTCACCGACGTGGAATGGCGCACCCACCAACTGCTCAGCCACGGCGACCACGCGGAATACATGCAGTACAAGCTGGACGCCCGCTACCGCCATATCCTGCTGGACGAGTTCCAGGACACCAATCCCCTGCAATGGCAGGTGCTGAAGTCCTGGCTGGACGCCTCCGCGGCGGCCCAGCTCAGACCCACGGTATTCCTGGTGGGGGACCCCAAGCAGTCGATCTACCGTTTCCGCCGCGCGGACGCCCGGCTGTTCCGCATCGCCGCGGAGTTCCTGTCGCGGGAGTACGGGGCCGAGCGGCTGGAGCAGCACACGTCGCGCCGCAATGCCCCGCCGGTGCTCGATGCGGTGAACCGGGTGTTCCGGGAAGAGCCCGGATTCGACGGCTTCACCCCGCACGAGAGCCATTATCCGGACCTGCCGGGGCGGGTGGAGGTGCTGCCCCTGGCCGTATCCGCGCCGCCGCAGGCGGGCGCCGGGGACGGGGCGCCGCTGGCGCTGCGCGATCCGTTGCGGGAGCCGCTGCCGGCCGGGGAGGACCTGCGCCGCGAGGAAGAAGCGCGCCTGCTGGCCTCTAGGATCGGCGAGATGGTCGGGCGCTGGCAGGTGCGGGAGGCGGACGGCACGGAGCGGGCGGCGCAACTGCGGGACATCATGCTGCTGGTGCGCAGCCGCACCCACCTGGCGGTATACGAGAAGGCCCTCAAGGCGGCCGGCATCCACTACGTGAGCGCCCGCCAGGGAGGGCTGCTGGACACCCTGGAGGCGAGCGACCTGGCGGCCCTGCTGGAATTCCTCATCACCCCGTTCGCCGACCTGCGCCTGGCCCAGGTGCTGCGCTGCCCGGTATTCGCCTGCGCCGACGACGACCTGATTGCCCTGGCGCGCCTGCCCGGGGGGACCTGGTGGCAGCGCTTGCAGCACCTGGCGCGGGAGGGGGGCGCCAGCCCCGCCCTGGCCCGCGCCCGGCGCCTGCTGGCGGGCTGGCAGGAACTGACCGACCGGCTGCCGGTGCACGACCTGCTGGACCGCATCTATTTCGAGGGGGACGTCCTCGACCGCTACCAGCGAGCCGTGCCGGAGGCCATGGGCCCGGCGGTGCTGGCCAACCTGCACGCCTTCATGCACCTCGCCCTGGAGGTGGAGGGCGGACGCTATCCCAGCCTCCCCAAGTTTCTCGGCGAACTGGCCGAACTGCGCCGCGCCTCCGACCAGGAGGCCCCGGACGAAGGGGCAATCGGCGACGCGGGCAACGCGGTGCGCATCTACACGGTGCACGGCGCCAAAGGTCTGGAGGCCCCGATCGTATGGTTGCTGGACGCCCACAGCGCGGAGCGGGCCAACGATAGCTACGGCGTGCTGCTGGACTGGCCGCCGGAGCAGCCGGCGCCGCGCCATTTTTCCCTGTACACCACCCAGCAGGAGCGGGGCCGGCGGCGCGACGCCCTGTTCCAGGCGGAGGCGCAGCTCGCTTCGCGGGAAAACCTGAACCTGCTGTACGTGGCCATGACCCGCGCCAAGCAGGTGCTGATGGTGAGCGGCTGCGACAATAGCCGCGCCGGAGATACCTGGTACCGGAAAATCGCCCGTGCCGCGGCGCCGGACGAGGAGGCGCAGCCGCAAGCCTGGCCGGAGGCCCCGCCGTCCCCTGTCTCAGTCGCGGCGCAGACACCCCGGGCCGTCCCCGCCGAACTCACCCGCCCCCTGCCCACCGGCGCGCGGGAGGAGGGGGAGATCAGCACGGCGCGCCGCTACGGGGTGAACCTGCACGCCCTACTGGAGCGGCTCGCCCCGCCCAACCCCGCCCCCGACCGGAACGCGCTGCGGGCCGAGCTGGGGCTGCCGTCGGAGGAATTCGAGGGGCTTTGGGAAGACGCCATGGCGTTTCTCGACGCCCCCCATCTGCGCCGTTTTTTCGACCCCGGGCGCTATGTCGGCGCCTACAACGAACTACCCTACGCGGGCCCCACCGGCGAGGTGCGGCGCATCGACCGGCTGGTGGAATTCGCAGACGAGGTGTGGATACTGGATTACAAGACGGGGGAGCGAATCACGGCGGACAGCCTCGCCCGGCGCGCCGCGCCCCACCGCGCCCAGTTGCGGCTCTACCGGGATGCGCTGCGGCCGGTCTATTTTCCCAAGCCGGTCCGCTGCGCCATCGTCTTCGCGGGCGCCCTGCTTTACCCCTTGGAGGATTAGCGGATCGGCGCGCCGCGCCGTTCCTGCCAGCAGCACAGGGTGGCGTGCATGCGGCGGAAGTGGGAGCCCGGCCAATAGACCCGTCCGCATTCCGGGCAACTCTTTACCTCCCCGCCATAGGATTGCGACAGGGGCGGCACGGCCGCCCGCTGGGCGGAGGAGGCAGGCGCCAGGGGGACGTTGTCCAGCAGGCAGCGGGTGAAGGAGAAGGCCAGCCAGTCCAGGCCAAGCCTGCCACCCAGCGCCCCGGCGTGCTGCTCCAAGTTGCCTGCAGGCAACACAATCACCCGTGCGCGGGCCGCCTTGTGCTCCAGGATTTGCCGATCCAGGGTAAGCAGGAGGCGATCTTCCGCCGTGGCCAGCCGCAAGATCCGGGCGTCGGGCGCGCCGTCGCAGGCCAGCCGGGTGTCGAAGCCGGCGGCCCGCAGATAGCGCGCCAGCCGCCCGAGCATCTCGTCGCACAGAAAACTCGGTTGGGGCGCGGCAGGGCGGGCTTTCATCGGGGCCAATCCGCTGGGACGTTCGTCAATTTCCATCCGTCCGTATATTGGGGCAAGCCCCCTGCCTTGCAACTATCGGGCGGCTCGCCCTAGGAGCCTGTCGGACTTGAAGAATCGAAGCGAAAATTCGGCTGGCCGAGGACAGATTTTGTCGATTTTGCAGGTCAATAGTCGTTCTATTGACCAAAAAAGC
>JAJZUU010000040.1 GCA_021848325.1 Pseudomonadota bacterium
AATTATAGCCCAAGCGCCTTTGTCCCCTCACCCGGACATCCGCCCCATGACGATTTCGCGCACCGTGTTCTTCGTGTCCGACGGCACCGGCATCACCGCGGAGATGCTCGGCCGGACCCTGCTGAGCCAGTTCCCCGGCATAGCGTTCGGCAGATTTACCCTGCCCTTCGTGGACACGCCGGAGAAGGCCCGCAAGGCCCGCGCCGAGATCGACCGGGCCGCCCGGGAAGGGGCAAGACCCATCGTATTCAGCACCCTGATCGAGCCCGCGGAAAAATCGGTTGTGGCGTCGAGCGACGCCCTGTTCCTCGACCTGTTCGACCGCTTCATCAGTCCCTTGGAGGCCGAACTGGGCGTGGAGTCCTCCCACATGCTGGGCCTGTCCCATGGCATCGGCAATCACGGGGCCTATCAGGAGCGCATCAACGCGGTCAATTTTACCCTCGCCCATGACGATGGCGCCACCACCGCCAACTTCGATCAGGCCGATGTGATCCTGATAGGCGTCTCCCGTTCCGGGAAAACCCCCACCTGCCTGTATCTGGCCATGCAATATGGAGTAAAGGCCGCCAATTATCCGCTCACCCCGGAGGATTTCGGCGAACCGGGCCTGCCCAAGCCGCTGCTGCCCTTCCGCCACAAGCTGTTCGGGCTTGCCATCGCCCCGGAGCGGCTTAGCCAGATCCGCAACCAGCGCAGGCCCGACAGCGGCTACGCCTCTCCGGAAAACTGCCGCTACGAGACGCGCCGGGCAGAGGCGCTGTACCGGTCGGAAGGGATCCGGTTCGTGGACACCACCACCAAATCGGTGGAGGAAATCGCCATCACCGTTCTGCACGAGGCAGGCCTTTCCCGCCCCGGTTATCCGTAACTGCGCCTGGCACAACCTGCTGACGCACTCGTTCGAACAGGCAAATGGCCGCGGCAACTGCGGCGTTCAGGGATTCGACCTTGCCCGGCATGGGAATGGTCACCACCTCCGCCGCCGCCCGTTGCAGTTCCGGCGACAGGCCCGCGCCCTCGTTCCCGACCACGAAGGCCACCGCCCCCCTCAGGTCCAAGTCGAACAAGCTCTTGCCGGCATGCAGGCTGGTGGCCACCACGGTGCCCGGGAATTCCCGGGCCACCTTGGCCAGATCGGCCTCTGCCCGGATGTCCAGGTGAAAATGGGCCCCCATGCCGGCACGCAACACCTTGGGCGACCAGGCATCCGCGCAATGGCGCGACAAATAGGCCCGTTCCGCCCCCGCCGCCGCCGCGGAGCGCAGAATGGCGCCGAGATTGCCCGGGTCCTGGATATCCTCCAGCAAGACGCAGAAGCGAACTGCGCCCGCCGGGCTCGCCTCCGGGACGCGGATCAGGGCGATCACGCCGGTGGGCGTCTTGACCGGGGAGATCTCGCGAAACAGGGCGTCGGGCAGTTCCAGCAGAGAGCCCGGCGGAAAATCTTCGATGAAGCCGGACAACTCGGGATCGGCCGCGGCGGAGCCGCTCAGCACCAACAATTCGGGCAGGCCGACGGCCTCATGGTAGGCCGTGATCAAATGAACGCCGTCCAGCAGGGTCCGGCCCGTCTCCTTTCTTTCCCTGGCCGAGTCCCGCAGTCTCTTGAGCCGCTTGAACTGTGGATTGTCATGGGAGGTAACCCGTTTCATGGCGCAGTCTTCGCCTCCAAGCATGCGCCGACGGATCCCGCCGCGCAAACCGCCCCATCCACCCAGATGGCGCTTTCCAGGCGGGCACCGTCCAGGCTGGCCGTGCCCAGCACGGCGCCGCGCAAGTCCGCGCCACGCAGATCCGCGCCGCGCAGATCCGCATAGCGCAGGTTGGCGCCGCCCAGGTTCGCCCCTGCCAGATCGGCACCGTCGAGATTGGCATAGGAAAGGTCGGCGCCTGCCAGGTTGGCATAGGACAGATTGGCCTTGCTCAGTTCCGCACTGTTGAAACGGGTCCTGCCCAGGTTGGCGCTGGAGAGGTCGACCCCCCGCAGCCAGGCGCCGTTCTTGTCGCAGCCGCTCCAGTTGACTTGCGCCCTGCCGGGCTGATTGCAGGTGGGGGAGGGTGAGCCGATATCGACCTTGACCGGGTGGACCGGGGGGAACACCAAGGTGGCGAGAAACACCCCGACCACCAGCACGGCCAACGCGGCCGCCAACCCTAGAAATTTCTCCCTTCTTGCTGCCAGTAGTTGCTCCTGGCGGGCATGGCGCTCCCTCAGCGCCAATATTTCCGGGCTTTCCTCCGCCTTCCTCCGCTCCGCGTTCCTGCGCTCGGCCCGTCCACCTTCCTTTTCGGCAGATGAGCTTTCACGGCGCTCCGGCGTACTTCGCTCGTCCGCCCAGCGGCGCGATGCCTGCAGGCGCTCGGCTTGCCAGTCCTTCGCAGCGGGCGGGGCGTCGGAGCCCACCTCGGGCGAAGGCTGCGGCAGCAGTTCGCTGAAATCTCCGATGGGCCGCCATGCAAGCTTGTCCAGGCTCACCATGTCGGCCGCGGTGACCCTCCCTAGCAGGAGGTATTGGGTAACCACCTTATCCGGAAAGGGTCCGCGAACCTTGTCACCCTGCTTGAGATACCACAAATTTTGCGCAGACAAGCCGCTCACCCGTCCCGTGTCGTGGAGAAGCAAGTCTCCTGTGCTTTTCAGCGCTCCGGTCGCCACCCCGCGACAGGCGCGCACCATCGCGCAAACCGGTTTTAAGTCTACCGCGATTGGCGCCCCGTGAGAATCGCCGCACCGGGCCCCAGCACCAACTCGGTCCCATCCCGTACAAAAAAGGCGGCCCTCAGTGGGGCTTGGGTTTGGCCAAGTGCGCAAGCCCCTGGGCGGCCTTGAGGCAGAGCGACTTGAATTCTTCGTAGCTATGGGTGTCCAGCTCGCACGCCCCGTGCCGTCTGTCCCCGTAGAAGAGGCCCACCGGTTTGTCGTGGACATGGACCGACATGGCGTAGAACTCCCCCTCCCCGATCATGCCGCGGATGGATGGCGGCAGCAGGGGTTCCAGTTGTTCCCGGTTCGCGGCGCGGAACCAGACGCCCTGCATCTTGTCCATCAGGCGGGCAAACAGGTGGCTGGGAGGATTCATTCCAAACTCGAAACGGCGCAGCGGCGAGTCCCTCTCGGCCCCAAGCACGTACTTGGCCTTCACTTTAGCAAGATCCGCGGCGAGCAGGGCAAACAGCACCCGCTCAAGCCCGAGTCCCTCGTGCATCCCCTTCAGGACCAGGGTCATCAGTTCGTGCAGGTCCAGGGTTCCGTCCATGTGGGCGTCTATTTCCTTTACCATCGCGTGCTCCACCTCCGGGTGCGGCGCGAGGCAGACCGACCGCGCGGGCGGTTCTCCCTCCTCCGGCTCTGCCGGCCAAGGGCCGGGCAGCATGGGCAGCCAGGCGGCGGCCGGAGGAACCTCGTTCCATTCCCACTCCCGCGCGGCCAAAACCGACTGCTGATGAATCCTTGCGACGGTCTCTCCTTCCCCCATATGCAGCAACGTAGCCACGGCTTCCATGTCCTTGAGCAGCCCCTCCCCGTACCAGCCGGTCTCGGCGCGCCCGGCAATCGACGCGGCCAGCGTCGCCTCCAGCACGCGTGATCGGGAGGCATTCTGGGGGTCCATGAAGTCCAGGTACGTCTCGGGCAGGTTCCAGGCCCGGCCCAGGGCCATCTGGAACTCCCCCAGGTCGAAGCCCATGACTTCCCTGAACATCGTCGGCATATCGGTTCCATTCAGGCGCATCAGCCGCCGCACCCGCAGACCCTGCTCCGGCGCGAAGCACCACAGCGCCATTTCGCCCATGTGCTGCAACGAGGCGGCGATATAAACCTCGTCGGCACGCACGTCTTGCCGTAGCACCGCCCAGTCCCAGGCCAGATGTGCCGCATGCCGCGCGCGCGCGATCACCTTGATCAGTTCGACAAAGGTCGCGCCGTCCTGGCCGAGCCCCTCCTCCACGGTCGCAAGACGCTGGAAACGAGCGAAAAACGGGTTGATCCCAAACATCATGACCGCATGTTCGACGGTGGTAATGTCACTGGTAATGCGCCCCCGGCGCATGCCGTTCACCACAGTTAGCACCTTTAGCGTCATCAATGGGTCGCGGTAGACCACCTTCGCGATCTCCGCCGCGGTCAGGCTGTTCGCCCGAGGGGGGAGACTCGCGAGTGCCGCCGCCGTGCGGCTCAAGACCGGCAGGTCTTTCGCTCGCAGGTCCTCTACCCATTGTTCTAGGCTGTTTGGCATACCGCAGGCTCGCAAGAGGTGGGGAGATCGACTGCATCCATGCTCATAGTCGCCAGACATACAGCGTGGAGCCCTGGACCCCATCCGCTTTTACAATGCTGGTGGGATTTGCGCCGGCTATGTCGAACGAGTTGCTGATAAAAAGCGACCCGGGGCGCATTTCGGCGCGAATCTTGTGCCATAGGTCCGACATGGGCACCGGAGACAGGTAGGCGTAAACCACGTCGTAATCGGCCAGGTCGAGTGTCCAAAAACTGCCCCACAAGATACGGCAATCGGCCGCGCCGCCGCGGGCGCGCAACCAGCTTATCAGACACGGCAGCGGTGCCGCCTCGATTCCCCGGTAATGCCCGTCCGACCGCCTCTTGCCGAGATGGGCGAGTACCCCCCCGAGGCCGCAGCCGAGGTCGATGAAAGAGAAGCCGGCGCTCTCCGGCAGCAGCTCGCACAATCGCTTGCGGGCGTTGCGGCTGGAAAAATAGAGCGGGACCTGGGTACGGAACGTGGTCCAGTAGACCAGCGCCAGCACTGTAAAACCGGCCAGGAACCACAGGGGAGGAATGTCGAGCGAAAGCATCGCCACAAGCGCAGGGACGAACCCCGCCTGGATCGGCACCCACCAAGGTGCAAGCCCCAGCCGGTAGCCTAGGGCCGCAGCAACCCCACCTTCGATCAACGCCAATGCGGGTATGGACAGCGCCACACCCGGAGGCAGGAGACGCAAGAACCACGGCAGCGAAACCAGCAGTAGGGCGGCAAGCTGCGCCACGGCCGCAAGCGCGATCGGGGGAAGGGCCCGCAGGCGGACGGCTAGGGGCCATAGATGCACCCGGATGTCTCTATTGCTTGCCATTGTCTCCAGTCAACGTCCCTTTGGTAACCTGCTGCTGATCTTGCACCTCCACCGCGCCGCCTTGTTTGTCGATCTCCTCTTCCGCCTTCTTGTTCATGACGATGATGCTGATGCGCCGGTTGATCGGGTCAAACGGATTTTGCTTGTCGAAAGGGACCGCGGAAGAAAGTCCCACCACGCGCATCACCTTGTCTCCCTGCATGCCGCCGGCGATCAACGCCCTGCGGCTGGCGTTGGCGCGATCGGTGGACAACTCCCAGTTGCTGTAGCCCTTTTGCCCTCCCGAATACGGTGTGGCGTCTGTGTGCCCGGACAGGCTGATGCGGTTGGGAACCTCGTTCAGGACGTGACCGATGGCATGGAGAATCTCCTTGGTATAGGGTTTGAGTGCCGCGCCGCCGCTGTCGAACATGGGACGGTTTTGCTCGTCCACGATCTGGATGCGCAGCCCCTCGCTGGTGATGTCCAGCAATAGCTGATTCTTGAACTGCCTGAGCACGGGGTTGGCGTCGATAGCCTTTTCCAGGTGCACTTTGAGCCCTTTCAGCCTAAGCGCCTCCTGCCGCTCGAGTTCGTCCTTGGCCGCCATCAGGTTGATGGTCCTGTTCTTCTTGGGGGTATCCGCCTTCTTTACCTGGCCGGTGCTGCGGGTGAGGTCCGTTCCCCCGCCCTTGATCACGCTGGAGCTGTCGCCGCTGCCAGCGCCCCCCTGCAACGCCACCTTAAGCGGTGTCTTGAAGTACTTGGCGATACCACCCTGCTGCGCCTTGGTGGTCGACCCCAGCAGCCACATCAGCAGAAAAAACGCCATCATCGCAGTGACGAAATCCGCATAGGCGATCTTCCAGGCCCCGCCGTGGGCGCCATGGGCGGATTTCTTGATCTTCTTGACAATAATCGGCCGCTGCGAATCGTCACTCATGCGGATATCTCAGCCGTCTGTTCATCTGCCTTGTGGTGTCCACGGCCACGGTTCATTTCCCCTTGCGCTGCTTGATTTCTTCCTCCAGCTCCAGGAAAGAGGGCCTTTCGGTGGAATACAGCACCTTGCGCCCGAACTCGATGGCCACCTGCGGCGCGTAGCCGTTAAGACTGGCCAGCAGGGTTACCTTGACGCAGTCCAGGGGCTTGCTGGACTCGATCAGCTTGTGCTCCAGCGCAGTGGAAAGAGGGCTCACAAACCCGTAGGACATCAGGATCCCAAGGAACGTCCCCACCAGCGCTGCGGCGATCAGCGGTCCCAGTTCGGCCGGGGGCAGGTTCATGGACTCCATGGTATGGACCACCCCCATCACCGCCGCGACGATACCGAACGCCGGCATGGCATCGCCCAGCTTGGCCAGTACGCTGACGGGTATCTCCCCTTCCTTGTGGTGGGTCTCGATCTCGTTGTCCATCAGGTTCTCGATCTCGAAGGCGTTCAGATTTCCCCCCACCATGAGCCGCAAATAATCGGCCATGAACTCGATGACATGATGATCGGCGTAGATCTTGGGATACTTGGCGAAAAGCGGACTTTCGGCGGGGTTTTCCACATCCCCCTCGATGGATACCAGCCCTTCCTTGCGCACCTTGGCGAGAATTTCAAATAGGAGGGACAGGAGTTCCATATACAGGGCCTTGGTGTATTTGGAACCCTTGAAGACGCTGGGCAGCGCTTTAACGGTGGCCCTGATCGCCTTGCCCGAGTTCCCCACCAGAAACGATCCGACAGCGGCACCGCTGATCATCATCAGTTCGAAAGGCTGGAACAGGGCGGCGAGGTGGCCGCCGGCCAACCCGAAGCCCCCGAACACCGCGACCACAACCAGAAGCCACCCGCTTAGCACCAACATCGTGCGCCGTTCCTCAGCCCGTTGTTCAATATCGACCTAGCCGGCCAGGAATTTCCCTGCGCCGGCAGCAAGAGGACATATCGGCACGACGGGCGGATAATTGAGCAGAATCGTGGGGGCTTAGGCGAACAGCCCGCCGACCATGGCAACGGCGATATTCAGCATGCCGAGGATGAGATTGACCCCCACCAGGGTGCGAATCTGGGCCAGGGCCGCGCCGGCGGCCTGCCAGTCCGAGCCTTCAACGGCCCGGGTCAGATCGCGGTAGGGAAAGAAGACGATGCGCAAGAATATAACGGCCATAACCAGGCCGACGAGAAGCATCCCGTCGACATAGAGCGGGGCTGCCCCGAACCCGCCTGTTGTGAGTATCAGGTAGGTTCCGCTGGCGAAGATCAGCCCCACCGACACCCATACCCAGGGAAAGAACCGCTTGAAGGTGCCGGCCCATAGCGTCAGCCTCTGGGGCGGCTGCAACAACTGGGCAGCCGCGGGACGTAGCGCCATGTATGCGAAGAACATGCCGCCGACCCATACCACCACCCCCAACAGATGCAACAGCAGAGCGAGTCTCACGAGGATCCCCTTTCGATTTCATGGGCGACGGTACCGGCGCTGAAAGGGGCCGGACGCGGACCCTGTCGCCGGCGCGTTGATCCGGCGGTACGCAGGGCCGCCCTATTTCGCGCGGCCGGCGACCGCCCGGACCGGGGCGAAGCTGATACGGTGCACTGAAGATACACCGAATTCGCGCAACGCGGCAATGTGTTCCGGGGTGGGATATCCCTTGTGCCGATCGAAGCCGTACTGAGGGTAGAGCCGGTGTAGCGCCAGCATGTCCTCGTCCCTGGCGGTCTTCGCCAGGATCGAGGCCGCGCCGATTTGCGCTACGCTGGCATCGCCCCTGACTATGGCCCTGGCAGGCACGGACAGCGGCGGGCAATGCAAGCCGTCCACCAGCACTTCGGACGGCGCGCAGGGCAAGCCCGCCACCGCCCGTTGCATGGCCAGCAGGCTGGCCTGCAGGATGTTGAGGCGATCGATTTCATCCACTTCGGCACGGGCAACGGCCCAGGCGACGGCATGCCGTTTGATTTCCGACTCCAGGCGGGTACGCGTCTTTGCGCCCAGCTTCTTGGAATCGGCGAGCCCGCTAATGGGGCGGGCGGGATCTAGGATTACCGCGGCCGCATACACAGGCCCCGCCAAGGGCCCCCGCCCCGCCTCGTCAACGCCGCAGATCAGCATCCTTTCACCTCTTCGCAAGATAGGGCAAGACTGCGGCCACCAGCCTATCACCGGTGCCCTGCCTCAAGGCCGAATGCAGCCGGGAAAACTCGACTGCCAGCCCATTTCTCACCTGCTCGTCATCCAGCAGATTCAACAGGGCCTGGGAAAGGTTCTCGGGGGTCGCGTCCTGCTGCAGGAGTTCAGGGACCACGAAGCGTCCGGCCAGGATATTGGGCAGCCCCACGTAGGGGAGATAGCTCTTGCGCTTGGCCAGCTTCCAGGTCAACTGGGACACTTTGTAGGTAATCACCATCGGCCGCTTGAGCAACGCGGCCTCCAGGGTGGCGGTGCCGGAGGCGACCAGCACCACGTCGGCCGCCATCATGGCGTCGTGGGCGTGGCCGAACAGGATGGCGAGGGGCAAGTCCCTGGCCCCGAGGCGGTAGATCGCCTGTTCGAAATAGGCACGGGTTTCCCGGCTCACCAGCGGCACCAGGAACCGGGTGTCCGGACGCTGCCGGATAATCTCCCGCGCGGTCTGCACGAACAGTTCTGCCAGGTAATGGAGTTCGCTTTGCCTGCTGCCGGGCAGCATGGCGATTACCGTTCCGTTCCGCGGGAGTTTGAGCTGGGCGCGCGCCGCGCCCCGATCAGGCTCCCACGGCAACATGTCGGCCAAGGGGTGCCCCACGTAGCTCACCGGGATACCCGCCCGCTCGTAGATCGGGCTTTCAAACGGAAACAGCACCAGGATGCGCGATACCGCCTGCGCGATCTTGCGGATGCGCTCGCCCCGCCAGGCCCAGATGGACGGCCCCACGTAGTGCAGGGTGGTAATCCCTTTCGCCTTGAGCCGCTGCTCCAGCTTCAGGTTGAAGTCCGGGGCATCGATGCCGATGAAGACATCGGGAGGGTTCGCCAGGAAATAGTCGACGAGCTTGCGCCGGATGCGGGCAATCTCGCGGTAGTGGCGCAATACCTCCACGTAACCGCGCACCGCAAGCTTTTCCATGGGAAACAGGGAAACGGCCCCGGCCGCAATCATCCTGGGGCCCGCCACCCCGATGAACTGGATGTCCGCCCCTGCCGCTTTAAGGGCGCGGATCAGGTGGCTGCCGAGCAAGTCCCCGGAAGCCTCGCCGGCGACGATGCCGATCCTTTTTCCGGCCAAGCTCGGGGTGCTGAGCCCCGCACGGGTGGCGATCTGCTGCATGGAGTCCGCGCTTGCGTTCAGCGCACGATCCCGCGGCTCGACATCGGCAGGAAGTCCAGCATCGGTTTGAATTCGGGGCATTCGGGGAGTTGTTCCACGAGCGCGAGCTTGGCCTCCTCCAGGGTCAGGCCAGAGCGGTAGAGGGTCTTGTAGGCGCGCTTGATCCGCGTGATGGATTCGCCGCTAAAACCGCGCCGCCGCAACCCCTCTGCGTTGATCCCGTGAGGCTTGGCCGGGTTTCCGGCGACGGTGACGTAAGGAGGGGTATCTTTGTACAGAACGCTGCCGATTGCGGTGATGACATGGGCCCCGATGCGGCAGAATTGGTGTACCAGCGTGAATCCGCCCAGGACCGCAAAATCGTCCACATGCACGTGGCCTGCCAGGGAACAGTTGTTGGCGAAAATGGTGTTGTCCCCGACCTGGCAATCGTGGGCGATGTGCACGTAGGCCATGATCCAGTTGTCGTCGCCGATGCGGGTGACCCCTGCATCTTGCACCGTACCGCAGTTGAAGGTGCAGAACTCGCGGATGACGTTGCGGTCCCCGATTTCCAGCCGGGTCGGCTCCCCGGCGTATTTCTTGTCCTGAGGGATCTCCCCCAGGGAAGCGAACTGGAATATCTTGTTTTCCCGGCCGATCCTGGTATGGCCGGTGATCACCGCGTGTGCGCCGACCCGGCTGCCCGCGCCGATCTCCACGTTCGCCCCGATCACGGAATAGGGGCCGACCGTAACGTCCGGCGCCAGCCTGGCGCCCGCCTCAACGATTGCCGTGGGGTGAATCATTCAAATGGCCCGCAAGGTGCACAGCAGCTCGGCCTCGGACACCACGGCGTCGTTCACCTTGGCCCGGGCGCCATATTTCCATATACCCTTCATGGTGCGCAGGATTTCCACTTCCAGGATCAACTGATCGCCGGCGGAGACGGGCTTCTTGAAGCGGGCGTTGTCGATGCCCGCGAAATAGTAGACGGATTTGTCGTCGGGCCGGGTATTCATGGTCTTGAACGACAGGATGGCCGCCGCCTGGGCCAGCGCCTCGATGATCAGCACCCCGGGCATGACCGGGAAATGGGGGAAATGGCCGACGAAAAAGTGCTCGTTGATGGAGACGTTCTTCAACGCGGTGATGCGTTTTCCGGGCTCGCAGGAGAGCACCCGGTCCACCAGCAGGAAGGGGTAGCGGTGGGGCAGGTACGTCAGGATGTCGTTGATGTCCATTTCACTCAAGGCTTGTTCCTTTCCAGCTCGTTCAGTTTCTGCTCCAGTTGGCGCACCTTTTCCGCCAGGCTGTCCAGATGGCGCAAATGGGCCGCGTTCCTGAGCCAGGCGCGGTGTTCGGCGAAAGGCACGGTGGAGGTGTAAGTGCCAGGCCGGTCGATGGATTTCGTAATCAGCGTGGCCACGGAGATATTCACGTGGTCGGCGATTTCCAGATGCCCCAGGATCATTGCGGCCCCGCCCACGGTGCAGTGGCTGCCGATGCGGGCGCTGCCGGCGATGCCCACGCAGCCGGCCATGGCGGTGTGGGCCCCGATGCGCACGTTGTGGGCCACCTGGATCTGGTTGTCCAGTTTCACCCCTTCCTCGATCACGGTGTCATCCAGGGCGCCGCGATCCACCGTGGTGTTGGCCCCGATCTCCACGTCGTCGCCGATCACTACCCGGCCGATTTGGGGAATCTTGAGCCAGCGCCCGTCGTCTTTGGCCAGGCCGAAACCGTCAGCCCCGATCACCGCGCCGGAATGGAGGATCACCCGGTCGCCGATCACGCAGTCGTGGTAGATCACCACCCGGGGGTAAAGACGGCAATCTCCGCCGATGGCTACGTTGTCCCCCAGACAGCAGCCGGCTTCGATCACGCTCCGGGCCCCCACCCTTACGTCCCTGCCCACGTAGCTCAGCGGCCCCACGGCGGCGCTGGGATCGATGCGCGCCGAAGGCTCCACCACCGCGCTCGGGTGAATGCCGGGTTCGATCTCCGGGCCGGGATTGAACAGTGCCGATACCCGTGCGAAATAGGCGTAGGGGTTATCGCTCACGATGCGCGGCAGGGCGGTGGCCTCCCGGTCGCGGGGGGCGAGGATTACCGCCCCCACGGCGCTGTTTTGCAACTGCTCCCGGTACTTGGCGCCGGAAAAAAAACCGACATGCTCCGCCGTGCCGTTTTCCAGAGAGGCCACCTGGCTCACCGCGAACCCCGGGTCGCCAAGCAACTCCCCCCCGAAACGGGAAACGATGTCGCCCAGGCGGTACTTGACCCTAGCCGGACTCATTCCCAACTCGACCCCGCCGATGCCCTCACCACGGCAAGCCCTACTTGCTGCTGTCAGCCAGCGCCTTCAACACCTTGTTGGTGATGTCGATGCGGGGGCTCGCGTACACCACGTCCTGCAGGATAAGGTCGTATTTCTCGCTCTCGGCGATGGCCTGTATCGCCCGGTTGGCGCGTTCCTGAACCGCCGCCAGCTCTTCGTTGCGCCGCAGATTGAGGTCCTCGCGGAATTCCCTTTGCGTCCGCTGGAGTTCCCGGTTGAGATTGGCCAGATCCCTTTCCTTGCTCTGCCGCTCGCTATCGCTGATCGTCATGCCTTCCTTTTCCAGGTAGCTTTGCAGGTCCCGCGCCTGCTTGGCCATTTTCTGCAACGCCTGTTCCCGCGGCGCAAACTCCTTCTCTAAGCGTTTCTGCGCCTTCAAGGCCGGGGCGGCCTCGCGGAAAACCCTCTCGGTATTGACGAACCCGATCTTGTATTCGGCGGCAAGCGCGGCCGGAGCGGCCTGAACAATTGCCACCACAAACAGTGCCAACAGTACCTTCTTCAAGTTACTCTCCTGTGAAAAACCGTAGTTCAAAATTGTGCTGCGATGGAGGCTGCCAACCCGGAATCCAGGCTTGCCCGCCAGTCTCGACGCCTAAAAGGTCGATCCGAGGATGAACTGGAACGCCTGCTCCCGATCCCCCGGCTGGGCCCGCAGCGGCTTGGCGATGCTGAACTTGAGCGGCCCGATCGGCGAGAACCAGCTTACCGCCAGGCCGGTGGAGAAGCGCAGATCGCTCAAATTGAAGCTGCCGTATCGGTTGTCGATATCGCCGGGACCCCAGGTGGCTCCGGTATCCACGAAGGCGCTCATGCGGATCGATTTGTCTTTCTTGAGCCCGGGGATGGGGAAGAACAGTTCCGCGTTGCCCACCACACGCCGGTTTCCGCCCAAGGAGTAGTCATTGACATCCTTGGGCCCCAGGGTGCCCGCCTCGTAGCCGCGCACCGAGGTATTGCCCCCGGCATAAAAGTTCTTGAAGAACGGCAAAGGCGCGCCCCCGTAGCCGTTGCCCACCCCCACCTCGCCGTTCAGCATCAAGGTCAGATCGCTGGACAAGGGATGAAACCACTGGTGCTGATATGAGAGCTTGTAGTATTTCAGGGAACCGCCGGGCAGGCCCACTTCGCCGGACACCCTCTGCAGCGTGCCTTTGGTGGGGAAGCTGATGCTGTCGCGGGTATCCCGCGCCCAACCGGTCTCGCCGCGCACAGTGGAGTAGTCCGTGGAGCCCACCCCTCCGGTAAAGTCCAGGTACTGGGGCGGGCTGGTGGAGAACGTGGTGAGCGACGAGGTTTCATAGCCCAGCCCCAGGTTCAGGGTGTCCTTCTCGCTCAGCGGTATCCCGAGGCGCGCGTCGGCACCGAGGGTCTTGCTGGAATAGGGGGAGATATAGAGTGTGGTGGCATCCACGTTACGCTTATAGACGTCGTAGCCGAGGCTCACTCCGTCCACGGTGTAGTACGGATTGGTATAGGACAGGGAATAGACGCTGTTCACCTGGCCCGAGTTGACCTGAACGGAAAGCTGGTTGCCGGTGCCGAATATGTTGCTCTGGGAGACCGAGCCGCTCACGATAAAGCCATCCGTGCTGGAGAAGCCCGCCCCCACCATGACGCTGCCGGTGGGCTTCTCGGTCACGTTGAAGTTCACGTCCAACTGGTCCGGGGTGCCGGGCACGGCGGGGGTCTCCACGTTGACATCCGAGAAATAGCCCAGCCGGTTGAGGCGCTCCCGGGAACGGTTGATCTTTTCCGCCGAATACAATCCGCCCTCCATTTGCCGCATTTCCCGCCGCAGCACTTCATCCTTGGTGCGGGTATTGCCGGTCATGTTGATGCGGCGCACGTAGACACGGCGTCCGGGATCGACGAAGAAGGTAAAGGCCACCTGCTGCTTCTTTTTATCCAGTTCGGGCACGGCGTTCACGTTGGCAAACGCGTACCCCTCGTTGCCCAGGCGGTCTCCGATGAGCTTGGTGGATTCGGTAAGTTTCTCCCGAGAAAATACCTCACCCGGCTTGATCTTTATCAGCTTGCGCAGTTCTTTCTCCGGAACCCGCAGATCGCCCCCAAGCTTGATGGCGGAGACGGTATACTTCGGTCCCTCGGTGAGGTTGACCGTGATGTAGATGTCGCGCTTGTCCGGCGTAATGGACACCTGGGTGGAATCGATCCTGAATTCCAGGTAGCCCCGGTTCAGATAGAACGAGCGCAGGGTTTCCAGGTCCGCCGCCAGTTTCTGCTTGGAGTACTGGTCGTCCTTGGTGAACCAACTCATCCAACCGGGGGTGGTCAGCACAAACTGATCCAGCAGTTCCTTTTCCTTGAAATCATGATTGCCCACGATGTTGATCTGGCGGATCTTGGCCACTTCGCCTTCCACGATGTTGAAGTTGATGGCCACCCGGTTGCGTTCCAGCGGGGTCACGGTGGTCGTGATGTCGGCCGCGTATTTGCCGCGGCTCATGTACTGCCGTTTGAGTTCCTGAACCGCCTTGTCCAGCAGGGACTTGTCGAAGATGCGCGATTCCGCCAAGCCGATCTGTTTCAAGCCGTCCTTCAACTGATCGGCGGTAAATTCCTTGGCGCCGGTGATGACGATCTTGGCGATGGCGGGCCGTTCCTGGACCACCACCACCAGCACACCGTTTTGGTTCTCCAGGCGCACATCCTTGAAGAATCCGGTGGCGAACAGCGCCTTGATGGCGGCCGAGGCCTTGTCGTCGTTCAAGGTGTCGCCGACCTTGACCGGCAGGTAGCTGAACACCGTCCCCGCTTCGGTCCGCTGTATGCCTTCCACGCGGATATCCTTGACGACGAACGGCTGCATCGCCCACGTGGATACGGAATAGAGCCCGAATATCAGCGAGGCGAGGAGTTTTGGTTTCATCTTGTTATTCAGTTGGCTAGCAAGCGGGTTATGTCGTTGTAGAAGGCGAAAGCCATCAGCACCACCAGCATCGCGATGCCGATGCGCTGCCCGATTTCCATGGTTTTTTCGGATACCGGGCTGCCCTTGACGACTTCCGCCATATAATACATCAAGTGCCCTCCATCCAATAAGGGAACGGGCAACAAATTTAGCACCCCCAGACTGATACTGATCAGGGCGAGAAAGCTGAAATAGGGGACCCAACCCAGGTGCGCGGACTGTCCCGCGAGGTCGGCGATGGTGATAGGGCCGCCGATGTTTTTCCAGGATACCTGGCCGACCACCATCCTCGCCAGGGTGCTCAGGGTAAAGACCGAGGTGTCCCAGGTTTTGGCCGCCGCCTGCTGCAGGGCGCGTAACGGCGAATAGCGCACCTCGGTCAGCAACCGCTCCAACTGGCGCGGGTCCACCCACGGACCGGCGCCGATTTTGCCCACCGTCGCGCCATCCTCCTGTACCGCTTCCGGCGTCAGATGAAGCTCCAGCACCCTTTCACCGCGCAGCACCCGAAGCTGCAGGGGCTGGCCGGGGTGGCCACGAATCCACTTGACCAAGTGTTCCCAGTCGGCCACCGGGGATCCGTCGATGGCAAGAATCCGGTCCTCTGCCTGCAGCCCGGCGCGGGCGGCCGCTCCATCCGGCAAGAGGCGCCCGATCTTCGCCTGGAGTTCCGGTTGATAGTAGGTAAGCCCCAGCTTGGTCAGGAAATCGTTTTCCAGGTCGTCCGTGCTCAGCGCGCTCAGATCCAGCCGGTGGAACGCCGGCTCGCCGCGGCCGTTCTTCACCTCCAGCGACACCACCGCCCTTTGCACGGCCCCTTGCAGCAGCAGCCAGCGCACGTCCTGCCAGGTCGCGACGTCTTTCTCGCCGATCTTGACGATCGTGTCGCCCCGGTGCAGCCCGGCGGCCGCCGCCGCCGTAGCCTTCGGCACCTCGCCCAGCACCGGCCTTACCCCCGGCACCCCATGGACGAACAGGGCCCAGTAGAGAACCAGGGCCAGCAGGAAGTTCGCCGCAGGACCGGCAACCACGATGGCCATGCGCCGGTAAACCGACTGCCGGTTGAACGCCCGCTCCCGCTCGGAGGCCTCCACCGGTCCCTCGCGCTCGTCCAGCATCTTGACATAGCCGCCCAGGGGGAACGCGCCGATGGCCCATTCCGTCCGGTCCGCCCCGACCTTTTTCGCCACCACGGGACTGCCGAAGCCGATGGAAAAGCGTAAGATCTTGACGCCGCACAGGCGTGCAACGAAATAATGCCCCAACTCGTGGACCAGGATAAGCACCCCGAGGGCCAGGGCGAAGGCAGTGAGAGTAAACAGGAAATTCATGGGTGTTCGTCAGGCCGTCCGGCAATTGTCAAAATCCGTAAAGCGAAATCCGGCGATTTCCTAACCGCCGCCCCCGTCAACCGGCCGCGGCCCACCGGCTGGCCGCCTGCCGCGCCAGCCTGTCCGCCGCCAGCACATCCTCCAATTCCGATACCGGCCGGGCGTCCACCCGTTGCAACACGTGATCGATCATCGCGGGGATCGCCCGGAACGGGATGCGTTCGTCGAGAAACGCCGCGACCGCCACTTCGTTGGCCGCATTCAGTATGGCGGGCGCAGTCCCGCCCTGGCGCAGGGCCTGGTAGGCCAGTTGCAGGCAGGGAAAACGTTCGGGATCCGGCCGCTCGAAATCCAGGCGGCCGATCCTGAACAGGTCCAGCGCTTCCACCCCCGCATCGATGCGCTCCGGAAAGCCCAGGGCGTAGGCGATGGGGGTGCGCATGTCGGGATTGCCCAACTGCGCCAGCACCGAGCCGTCCACATATTCCACCATGGAATGGATCACGCTTTGCGGGTGGATCACCACCTCGATCTGGTCCGCAGCGGCATTGAACAGCCAGTGGGCCTCTATCACCTCGAGCCCCTTGTTCATCATGGTGGCGGAATCCACGGAGATTTTTCTCCCCATCACCCAGTTGGGATGGGCGCACGCCTGGCTTGGCGTGACATGCTCCAATTGGCTTACCGGAACGGCGCGAAACGGCCCCCCGGACGCGGTCAACAGGATGCGCCTGATGCCGGCTGCGGCCAGGTCCCTCCCAAAATCCCGCGGCAGCGCCTGGAAGATGGCGTTATGCTCGCTGTCGATGGGAAGCAGGGTGGCGTGATGCTGGCGCACCGCATCCATGAAAACGCGGCCGGCCATCACCAAGGCCTCCTTGTTGGCCAGCATCACCCGTTTTCCGGCACGCGCCGCGGCCAGCGCGGGGCGCAGCCCCGCCGCGCCGACGATGGCCGCCATCACGCTGTCCACCTCGGGCAAGGCGGCCACCGTTTCCATCGCCTCCACGCCCCACAGCACCTTGGTGTCCAGCCCTTCCTGCATGAGCCGGTCGCGCAACTGCGCGCCTTCGGGGGGGTTGAGCACCACCGCGTACCGCGGACGGAATTGGCGGCATTGCTGCAATAGCCGCTCGACTTGGGAGTTTCCGGTCAGTGCCACCACCCGGAACCGTTCCGGGTGGCGTGCCACCACATCCAGCGTATTCACGCCGATGGTGCCGGTGGAACCGAGCACGGTGATGCTGTGCAGCGCGCTCATGGATAGGACACGGTGCCATTCAGCCAATACAGCGCGAGAACGACCAAGGGCAAGGTGGAGGTGAGGGCGTCGACCCGGTCCAGCACCCCGCCGTGCCCCGGAAAGATCCGGCCGCTGTCCTTGAGCCCCGCCTGGCGCTTCATCCAGGACTCGAACAGGTCGCCCAGGACCCCGAAATAGGTCATGCACCAGAGGGCCAGTATACCCGCCAGCGCAGCAACAAGGCCATGACCGGCGGCGGCGAGAAGCGCGGGATCGGCCGCGATCCAGAGCACTGCGTAGAGCGCGACTGCAGCGAGCGCTCCGGCAATCCCCTCCCAGGTCTTACCCGGGCTGATGGTCGGGGCCAGCTTGTGCCTGCCGAACCTCTTGCCGACAAAATAGGCCGCGCTGTCCGCGATCCACACCACCGCCATCAGTCCCAGCAGCAGCATCGGGCTCAGCGCCCGCAACTGGACCAGTGCAAGCCAGGTGGGGACCAATACGACCCATCCCACCAGGGCCAGGACGAAACGATTCCTGACACGCCATCCGAAGGCGAGCCACAACGGGGCGACCAGCACCCAGAAGGCCAGGGAGGCCAGGTGGGGCAATATGTCGCCGCGCGCCGTCCAGTCGAAATCCCCGCCCGGGACGAAAAGCAGCCCGACCCCGATGGCCAAGGTGGCGGCAACGTACAGCAGCGACAGGGCCATCGGATAGCCGGCGATCCTCGACCACTCGGCCGCGCCCACCAGGGTGAAAGCCAGCACAAACAGCGCCCAGTACGGATCGGGCAGCAGGAACAGGGCCCCGCCCAGCGCCGACAACAACACCAGAGCGGTCAGGATGCGCGCCCTAAGCATCTGGCGGGCCGCCCCCGGGCGCGGATGCCCTGCTGCCAAGCGACTCCCGCAGTTGCTCGCTGGTGCGCCCGAAGCGGCGCTCCCGTTGTTGATAGGAATGGACCGCGTGATTCAAGGCCTTGGCATCGAAATCGGGCCACAGGGTGTCGGTGAAATAAAGCTCGGTGTAGGCCAGCTGCCACAACAGGAAATTGCTGATCCGCTGCTCGCCCCCGGTGCGGATGAACAGGTCGGGCTCCCGGGTGTAGCTCATGGAAAGGTAGGGGGTCAGCTCGTCCTCGGTAAAGGAGGTGGCCAGATCCGGCTTGTCCGCAAGCAGGCGGTGGGTGGCCTGGAGGATATCCCAGCGGCCGCCGTAGTTGGCTGCAATGGTCAAGGTCAAGCGGGTGTTGTTGCAGGTAAGCGCTTCGGCCTGCTGGATCAGGGTCACCAGCTTTGGCTCGAAGCGGGAGAGGTCGCCGATCACCCGGAGGCGAATCTGGTTCTCGTGAAGCCTGGCGACTTCCTGTTCCAGCGCCCGCACGAAGAGCTGCATCAGCAGCGAAACCTCCTCCGCCGGCCGGCGCCAGTTCTCGCTGCTGAAGGCAAACAGGGTCAGGTATTCCACCCCCAGATCGACGCACGCCTTGATCATTGCCCGCACTGCCTCCACGCCCCGCCGGTGTCCGGCGATGCGCGGCAGGAAGCGTTTTTTCGCCCAGCGGCCATTGCCGTCCATGATGACGGCGATGTGGCGAGGAACGCTGCTGGCGTCTGGAATACCCTGGGTTGAACTGGGAAATATGGCCACTATGCCGGGCCTCTAGATGGCCATCAGGTCCGCTTCCTTGGCCTGCAGCGCCTTCTCCACTTCGGCGATGAAGCGGTCGGTCAGCTTCTGGACATCGTCCTGGGCGCGGCGCTCGTCATCCTCGCTGATGGCCTTGTCCTTCAGCAGGTCCTTCAGGGACGAGTTGGCATCCCGGCGGATGTTGCGAATCGCCACCCGGGCGTTCTCCGCCTCCGATTTCACCACCTTGATCAAATCCTTGCGTCGCTCTTCGGTGAGCGCCGGCATCGGCACCCGGATCAAGTCGCCAACGGTGGAGGGATTGAGCCCCAGGTCCGAGTCGCGGATGGCCTTTTCGATGGCGCCCGCCATCTTTTTTTCCCACGGGGAGACGCTGATGGTGCGCGCGTCCAGCAGGGACACGCCAGCCACCTGGCTGATCGGAGTGGGCGAGCCATAATAGTCCACCGTCACGTGATCCAGGATGCCCGCGTGGGCACGCCCCGTCCTTACCTTCCCCAGATCGGCCTTGAGCGCTTCCAGGCTTTTCTGCATCTTCTGTTCGGCGGATTTCTTGACGTCTGCAATCATGTTCGGATCCTTCCCAAAATATGCAATCGCTTGAATTCTGCTGCTTAGGACCTGTTAAGTATTAAGTGTTATACTTGAAATTTAATAGGCCCTTAACACTGAACCAGGGTGCCCTCGTCCTCGCCCAGCACCACCCGCTTCAGGGCGCCCGGCTTGAAGATGCTGAACACGCACAGGGGCATTTTCTGGTCGCGGCACAGGGTCAACGCGGTGGCATCCATCACCTTGAGGTTTTTCACGATCGCCTCGTCGAAGGTCAAACGCTGGTAGCGCATGGCATCCGCATGGATTTTTGGGTCGTCGGTATAGACCCCGTCCACCTTGGTCGCCTTGAGCACGACGTCCACGTTCATTTCCATGCCGCGCAGGGCGGCCGCAGTATCGGTGGTAAAAAAGGGATTGCCGGTGCCTGCCCCGAAGATCACCACCTTGCCCTCCTCCAGGTAGCGCATGGCCTTGCCGCGGATGTACGGCTCGGCCACCTGCTCGATGGTCAGGGCGGACTGGACCCGGCTCACCAGCCCCTGGCGGCGCATCGCGTCCTGCAGGGCGAGGGCGTTCATCACCGTGGCCAGCATCCCCATGTAGTCGGCGGTGGCCCGGTCCATGCCGGCGGCCGCCGGCGCCACTCCGCGGAAGATGTTTCCGCCGCCGATGACGACGGCCACCTGCACCCCCAGACGCAGCACCTCGGCTATTTCCCCGACGATGCGCTCGATGGTGGCGCGGTTGATGCCGTAGCTGTCTTCGCCCATCAGGGCCTCGCCGCTCAGCTTGAGCAGAATGCGCTTGTAGACGGGAGCCTGCGCCATCGCCCTATGCCTGCCCGGCCTGAGCCATCACCTCGGCGACGAAATCGCTGCTTTTCTTCTCGATGCCCTCGCCCACCACGAACATGCGGAATCCGTTGACTTTGGCGCCATTGCTCGCCAGCAGCTTTTCCACCGTCTCATCCGGGTTTTTCACAAACGGCTGCCCCAGGAGGGTGACCTCGGCCAGATATTTGGCGATGCGCCCTTCCACCATCTTTTCGATGATATTGGCGGGCTTTCCGCTTTCCGCCGCCTGGGCGGTGTAAATCTCCTTTTCCTTGGCCAGCAGTTCGGCCGGCACCTCGTCCCTGGACACGCAAACCGGCTTGCTCGCCGCGATATGCATGGCAATGTCCTTGCCCAGGGTCTCGCCTCCCCCGCTGTAGTCCACCAGCACCCCGATCTTGGTGCCATGCAGGTAGGACGCCAGGCGCCCGTCGGTCTGGAATCTTGCGAAGCGGCGCACGGTCATGTTTTCGCCCAGTTTCATGACCAGTGCCTTGCGCGCCTCCTCCACCGTCCCGCCGGATGACAACTTCGCAGCGGAGAGCGCCTCGACGTCGCCGGGGTTGCCGCTCGCCACCATCTCGGCCAGCGCCCTGGCGAAATTCAGGAAATCGTCGTTTTTCGCCACAAAGTCCGTCTCGCAGTTCACCTCGACCAGGGCGCCGGTCTTGCCGCCCGCAGAAATAAAGGCGCTTACCACGCCCTCTGCGGCGATACGCCCGGCCGCCTTGCTCGCCTTGGCGCCGCTCTTGATGCGCAGCAGATCCTCCGCGGCCTTCATGTCCCCACCCGACTCGGCAAGGGCCTTCTTGCATTCCATCATGCCGAGGCCGGTGAGCTCGCGCAGCTCTTTGACCATACTTGCGGTAATTTCCGCCATTTTGCACTCCTTAAAAGCTTCAGAATTACGGTGCGAACGGTTCCATGTCCGTGGCGGACTCGGCCCGGTCCCGCACTCGAAAGGCGCAAGTTAAAAAAGGGGCGGACGCCCCTTTTTTCTGAGCGCAAAGTATTACGCCAACGAGCGTCCTTCAGCGTCCTCGACTTCCACGAATTCGTCGCCCACGATTTCCTGGATAACCTGGCTGCGCCCCTCGAGCACCGCATCCGCCACACCCCTGGCGTAAAGCCGGATGGCGCGGCTCGAGTCGTCGTTACCCGGGATCACGTAATCCACTCCCTCGGGAGAGTCGTTGGTGTCCACCACGGCGATCACCGGGATACCCAGCTTGCGCGCCTCGCCCACGGCCCCTTTGTGATAACCCACGTCGATCACGAATATGGCGTCGGGAATGCCGTTCATCTCCTTGATCCCGCCCAGGCTGCGATCCAGTTTCTCAAGCTCGCGCCGCAGTCCCAGCGCCTCGCGCTTGGATACCTTTTCCATGGAGCCGTCCTCCACCATGGCCTCCATCTCGCGCAAACGCTTGATGGATTGCTTCACGGTCTTGAAGTTGGTCAGCATGCCGCCCAACCAGCGGTAATCAACATACGGGGAAGCGCAACGCTGCGCTTCCTCCTTGATGGTCTCGCGCGCCTGACGCTTGGTGCCCACGATCAACAGGGTCCCTTTGTTGGCGGAAAGCTGCCGGATGAATTTGAGGGCGTCCTGGTATAGGGGAAGCGTTTTTTCCAGGTTGACGATGTGAATCTTGTTGCGATGGCCGAAAATGTAGGGGGCCATCTTCGGATTCCAGTAACGGGTTTGATGGCCGAAATGGACCCCCGCCTCCAGCATTTGCCGCATGGTGACTGACATGTATAATCTCCTGATAAGGGTTGAGCCTCCACCTGCCCGAAACAAAACTCCGCGTCGCGGAGCACCCTAATACGCTGGGCGGGTGTGCGTAAGTTCATCTGTCTTGGGCCGATGCCCAAACAAATTAATTTAAAATGATAGCATGCGACGGCCCCTTTATTCAAGACAGGCCATGCGCCGGACAACAAAAAACGGACCCGTGCGGCCCGTTTTTTTGTTGTCCGGCCGTCCAGAGGCCGGGCATTGAAGTCTAGGGCTTGATATAGGCGAAACCCTGTTCCTGCTTCTCGATCAATTCGACTACCCCCGCCGGCACGTAGCTGATCGAAGGCAGCATGTCGGCTTTGGTAAGGTGCATGCCCTTCATGGTGTTCTCGCAGGCTACGACGCCGATCCCATTGTTCACCGCCTCGTCTATGCGGCCGCCGACCTCGGAGCCAAGCTTGAGCATGTTGATGCCGGGGCCGTAGGCCACGATCTCGATCCGCACTTTATCCTTACCCACCGCCTTCTGGACATTTATGACGTTATTCAGGGTAAGATTCCATTTCTTCGGATCGTTGTCGCTCACCTGGAACACCACCTTGTGTACGCCGCCCGCCTTTGTGCCCTCGGCACGGGCCGCATGGGGCACCACGAACAAGGACAGGAATGCGCTCAGCAGGACAACAGCCAGTACGGGGTCAAACCAGATCTTATTGAATCTCATTTCGTCTTCTCCTCGGAGGTACGTTTCTTGACTTGGTGCCATCGCGCGCTGCGCAACGGCCGGACGGAACCACCGGCAACCCGATATGCTACATTTGCCGCTGTTCCCGGCGCTATGGTAACACGATGTCGTCATAGGGCAACTAGTCCTAAAGTACCGCCGGCGGGGTCCGCTTCCCCATCCCCGCGGCGCCAATTGCCTAATTTTACGCTATCATCTACCCTTAAACAATTTTTGCCGAAGCAATATTAAACTAATGTCGATCAGCATCAAAACCCCCGAGGAAATCGAGAAAATGCGCGTCGCCGGCCGGCTCGCGGCCGAGGTGCTGGACCATGTGCGGCCTTTCATCAAGCCCGGCGTGACTACCGGCGAGCTTGACAAGATCTGTCACGACTACATGGTCAACGTGCAAAAAACCGTACCCGCCCCACTCAATTATGCACCCTCGGGGCACCAGCCTTACCCCCGCTCCATCTGCACCTCCGTCAACCACCAGGTCTGCCACGGAGTGCCCGGCGACCGAAGACTCAAGCCCGCCGACATCGTCAATCTCGATATCACGGTAATCAAGGACGGCTATCACGGCGACACCAGCCGCATGTTTTACGTGGGAGAGCCCTCCATTCAAGCCAAACGGTTGTGCGAGATCACCTACGAGTGCATGTGGCTGGGCATTGCGGCAGTCAAGCCGGGCGGGTTTCTCGGTGACATCGGCCATGCCGTCCAGCGGCACGCCGAGTGCCACGGCTTCAGCGTGGTCAGGGAGTTCTGCGGGCACGGTATCGGCCTGCGCTTCCACGAAGAACCCCAGGTATTGCACTACGGGAAGCCGGGCACCGGGATCAACCTGGCAGCGGGAATGACGTTCACGGTCGAACCCATGATCAATGCAGGCAAGCGGGACATCCGCCAACTGGCGGACGGCTGGACCATAGTCACCAAGGACCACAGCCTGTCGGCCCAATGGGAGCACACCGTCCTGGTCACGGACACCGGCTACGAGGTGCTCACCCTGTCCGCCGGCAGCCCGCCGCGACCCGCCGTCTTGAGCCAGCCGTGACGGATCTGGCGCCGGCCGGGGGCCAGTCCGAAGGATGCATCACCCCGCAGAGGGTGGCGCAGTGGCGCCAGCAACTCATTGCCGCAAGAGAGGCGCTCCAGCAGGCCTACTTTGCCCACGGCTCGGCGGCGTCCCTCCTGCGCCACCACAGAAAACTGGTCGACGATCTCCTGCAGGACGTTTGGCGCGCGGCCGCAATTTCAGATTCCGCTTCCTTGCTGGCCGTGGGGGGCTACGGCCGCGGCCAGATGTTCCCTTACTCGGACGTGGACCTGTTGATCCTGCTCCCGCAGGCCCCCGGCGAGTGGATCAACCGCGGGGTGGAGCGGTTGGTGGGCCTGTTCTGGGACATCGGCCTGGAAGTCGGACACAGTGTCCGGACCCTGGAGGAGTGCCTGGACGAATCCGCAAGGGACGTCACGGTCCAGACCAATCTGCTGGAAACGCGCTTTCTGGAGGGCAGCAGTGATCTCTTTGCCAGGCTCAGACAGGCCATTCAGGACGCGCTGGATCCGCGCGCGTTCTTCGACGCAAAGTTCCTGGAACAGCAGCAGCGCCATGTGCGCTTCCACGACACCGCGTACAACCTCGAGCCCAACTTGAAGGAAAGCCCCGGCGGCTTGCGCGATCTGCAGAATATCCTGTGGATCAGCAATGCCTGCGGGGTAGGCACCTCGTGGGATAAGCTGGCCGGGCAATCCATCATCACTGTCGACGAGGCACGGCAGGTCAGGCACCACGAGAATTTCCTGGAAAACCTGCGCATCAGGCTGCACTATCTCGCCAAGCGGCGGGAAGACAGGCTGCTGTTCGACTACCAGACCGCCTTGGCGCACCAGTTGGGTCTGTCCGACAAGGGACAGCGCCGGGCCAGCGAACAATTGATGCAGCGCTACTACCGAACGGCCAAGGCGGTGAGCTTGCTCAACGAGATCTTGCTGCAAAACCTGCGCAACAGGATCTTTGCGCCGATGTCCGCCCAGGCCAGAGCCCTCAATCCCCGGTTCCGGGCGCGGGACAACCTTTTGGAGGTGGCAGACGAGGCCTCGTTCCAGGAGCAGCCGAGCACCATCCTGGAGAGTTTCCTGCTATTGCAGCAACATCCCGAACTGAACGGCATGACCGCCGCGACGCTGCGCGCCCTGTGGCGCGCCAAGGACAAGATCGATCCCGTGTTCCGGCGCGATCCCCGCAACGCCGCGCTATTCATGGAGATACTCCGCCAGCCCAGGGGAATCACCCACGCGCTGCGCAGGATGAACCAGTACGGGGTGCTGGGGCGTTACATCCCGGCCTTTGGGCGAATCGTGGGCCAGATGCAGCACGACCTGTTCCATGTGTACACGGTGGACGAGCACATCCTGATGGTGGTAAGGAATCTGAGGCGCTT
The DNA here is from genome assembly GCA_021848325.1 of Pseudomonadota bacterium. Classification (GTDB taxonomy): domain Bacteria; phylum Pseudomonadota; class Gammaproteobacteria; order Burkholderiales; family JAJZUU01; genus JAJZUU01. The sequence goes on from JAJZUU010000040.1 coordinate 25,161, forward strand.
CACCCTGCCCGAATTCGCGCACGAATTTCCGCTGTGCAGCCGCCTGATAAACGATTTCGAGCGACCGGAGGTGCTGTATCTGGCCGGCCTGTTCCACGACATCGCCAAGGGACGCGGCGGAGACCATTCCAGGCTGGGGGTGCGCGACGCCCGCCGCTTCTGCACCCTTCACCAGATCCCCAAGACCGACACGGAGGTGGTGTGCTGGCTGGTGGAGCATCATCTCCGCATGTCCGCTACCGCCCAGCACCAGGATTTGACCGACCCGGATGTCATCGCCGCGTTTGCCGCCACGGCGCGCGACGAACGTCGCCTGACCGCGCTCTATCTGCTCACCGTCGCAGACATACGGGGTACCAGCCCGAAGGTCTGGAACGCCTGGAAGGGGAAATTGCTGGAGGATCTCTTTCACGCCGCGCTGCGCCATCTGCGCGGCGTGGCGCCGGCGCCGGAAACCCGCCTGCAGGCCAAGCAGGCCGAGGCCCTGCGCACCCTTAGACTGTACGCCATCGGAGAAAAGGCCCACGAAGCACTGTGGTCGAAGCTGGACATCGGCTATTTCCTGCGCCACGAGGCCCAGGAAATAGCCTGGCACACGCGCAAGCTTTTCTGCCATGTCGACACCGAGGCCCCCATCGTGAGGGCGCGCCTGAGCCCCATCGGCCAGGGACTGCAGGTCCTCATCTACACCCGCGACCAGCCTGACCTGTTTGCACGTATCTGCGGCTTTTTCGAGCACACCGACTACAACATCGTAGAGGCGAAAATCAACACTACGCGGCACGGTTACGCGCTGGACAGCTTCCAGGTGCTGGACGAGGCCAACCGCAGCGCCCATTACCGCGACCTGATCAGCTACGTCGAACACGAACTCGCCCAGGTCCTGCAACAAAAAACGCCCCTGGGACAACCCTCGCAAGGGCGCGTGAGCCGGCACCTCAAGCATTTCCCGATCCAGCCGGAGGTGGCCATACGGCCCGACGACAAGGGGGTATTCCATCTGCTGTCGATCACCGCCGGGGACCGCCCCGGCCTGCTGTCCCGCATCGCCCACACCCTGGCCGACCACCACATCCAGGTGCACACCGCCCGGATCCACACCCTGGGGGAACGGGCGGAGGACACCTTTCTGGTCGCGGGCGAACCTCTTGCGAAGACGAAGGCCCTGCTGCGCCTGGAGACGGATCTGCTGCAACAACTGCGGACCTGAATCAAGCTCGACAGACCGCGGCCCCCGCGGCGGCTATAATCCGATCTCCGGCACCCCGGGCCCGCCCTCGCCCGCGCCGTGTTCCAGGCGGTAAAGCCAGGCCAGGAGCTCGGCGACCGCCAGGTAGAGTTGCGGCGGGATATTCTGGTCAAGGTCGACCTGCATCAGCATGGCGACCAACTCGGGCGATTCGTGCACGTATACGCCCGCCTCCTTGGCGCGCTCGATAATGGTTTCGGCGAGCAGTCCCCGACCTTTGGCGACCACCTTCGGGGCAGAGTCGCCGGAACGGTAGGCCAGGGCGATGGCCATCTGCCGCGGATCAGGCTTGTCCATCACGTTCCACCGTCAACCCGAGCACGTTGATTCCAGCCGCTTGCAGCGCATCATAGAGCGCCGGATGATTGTCCTTGATCGTCTCGGCCGTGGCGCGCTCCGCCGCCTTGAAGTCCACCCGAATCCCCTGCCGGCTCAAGCCCAGCACCGCAGTCACCTCCCCCAGTTTCGGCAATTTCAGGTATAGCCGCGTCCGCCACTCCGGCGCGTCCGCGGAAGCTTCCCCGGGGCGCGCCTGTTCCTCCTCGATCCGCCAGTCCATCCCCTGTCCCGGCCACACCTGTCCTTGCCACAGCAATTGCCTGGTATCCAGTACGCCGAGCTGTTGTTGCACCAACATCGTGGCTTGGGGATGCACCGGACTGCCGTCGACAGCCGGCTTACCGGCCGCCGCTCCGGCCATTTCCGTCGCCCCCGTCTGTTGGCTCAATTGCGGCAGCAGCGCTTGGCCACGGCGCCCTCCCTCCGCAGCCGGCTGGGGTTGGATCGCCGCGTCCTTCTGCGGCTGCCCCGACTCGGCGGAAGCTGCAGGGATTTGGGCGCCCGCTCTCCCGGTCTGCGGCAAGACCAGGGCTGACTCCGGGAGAGCGACGCTGGAGAGCCTGCCCTGCGGTTCCCGCAGCAAGTCCACCAACGGGCGCTTCCCGGACACCCACTCGGCCTGGTGGGATTCGTAGAACAGCCCGCTTTGCGACAATGCGCCGCGCAACACCCGCGCCAGTTCGCGGGTGCTGGCCGGCGCCCCGGCGATCAGGGGCGCGACTTTATTCAGGGAGGAAGACTGGGGCCCCTCCTGCTGCGCCGCCCGCTGCAGCAGTGCGCCCAGAAACTTGGCCGTATCGCTCAGGGACACCGATGGCCGCGCCTGACTCGCCGAAGCCGCCGTATCCCCCGGACTCGTCGCTTCAGTCAACAGGGAAAAGGTCAGTCGAGGCTTGCCGGAAATGAAAGTAAGGTTCAGTTCGTCGCCGGGCTGGGTGTTTTTGGGGAGATTGAGATCGAGGACGCGGTCGGATATCAGCACCTGGAAGCGCCCATTGGGGAGGCTCGCCAGCACGACGGCCGAGACGCGATCGCCCGGCGTCAGGTGAGGCAGATCGAGCGAGGTATCCGAGACCTCGACGAGCGGTGCACCCGCCGCCTTGGCGAGCAGTTGCATCTGACTCTTGATATCGCCGGGAATCATGGCGTTACAGACCTCCGCTAAACGATCGCTTAACGGCAAGAGGTAAAGAGCCACCGGCGGCGCGGATCACGCGGCTTTCCTCGCTCTCCCGGAGCGCCGGGCAGTTTCCGCAACAACGTTAGGCGTCGAGAAACAATAACTTGGACATTTGCCGTGACTGCTTTGCGCACAGGCCACGAAGCAAGTCGCGCCGATGTGTCATTCACAACAAGCGGCTTGCGACACCGGCATGTGCGCAAAGCAGCCGCGGCCCGGAGGGTTGCGGCGAATCCGCGCGTCTGCGGCGTTGCGAGCCTTGC
>JAJZUU010000110.1 GCA_021848325.1 Pseudomonadota bacterium
CATCGGCTTATGTCCTGCACCAGCAACTACGGCAACTGGCCCTGCAGGATACCGTTCTGGCAACGGCTTACCCCAAAACGATCATCCTCTCGCTGTTCAGGATTGCGGCGCGAGTCAAACAGTACAACTAGGATCATTCAAACAGGGCCTCGACGAATTCCCGGGCAGTGAAGGGCCGCAGGTCGTCCATCGTCTCCCCTACCCCCACGAACCGCACCGGTATCCGGCGCAGCTTGGCGATGGCGGCGATGACGCCGCCCTTGGCGGTGCCGTCCAGCTTGGTGAGCACCAGCCCCGTGACCTGCAGCGCGTCATCGAACGAGCGGACCTGGGCCAGTCCGTTCTGCCCGGTATTGGCGTCCAGCACCAGCAGCACCTCGTGGGGGGCGGAGGGGTCGGCCTTGTTGATCACCCGTTTTACCTTCTTGATCTCTTCCATCAGATGCAACTGGGTGGGCAGCCTGCCGGCGGTGTCCGCCAGTACGACGTCGACGCCCCGTGCCCGCGCCGCCTGGATGGCGTCGAAGATGACGGCAGCCGAGTCGCCGCCTTCCTGGGTGATCACCGCCACGTTGTTGCGCTCGCCCCAGGCCATCAACTGCTCCCGCGCCGCGGCGCGGAAGGTGTCCCCGGCGGCGAGCAGCACCGACTTGCCCTGGGACTGGAAATATTTTGCCAGCTTGCCGATGGTGGTGGTCTTGCCGGAGCCGTTGACCCCCACCAGCATGATCACGAAAGGACACTGCGGCCCGACGGACAGCGGCTCTTCCAGCGGGGCCAGCAACTCCAGCAGGGACTGCTGCAGCGCGCCCTGCAGTTGCGCGGCGTCGCTCAGCCCCTCCCGCTTGACCCGCTTGCGCAGGTCATCGAGCAGGTACTGGGTGGCATCCACGCCCACGTCGGAGGAAAGCAGGATGGTTTCCAGCTCCTCGTAGAGATCGTCATCTATCCTGCCGTGGCTGCTGAACAGGCCGGACAGGCGCTGGCCCAGTTGCGCCCGGGTGCGGGCCAGCCCCTCCTTCAGCCTGGCGCCCAGGCCTTTAGGCCGTTCCTGGGTCTTTGTCCCCTCCGCCGGCGCGGGGCTCTGGGAGGCATCGGAGGGCTGCGATTTGTCGGAGCGTGGTTTGAAGAAAGCTAACATAATGGCTGCTATCGGAAAGAAATCGGGGGAGACCGTCGGTGAAACTTAACGGGCTGGCAAATGCCGGGCACTTCTGGTTTAATCTAGCGACCTCGCGGTTCGTGCAATTTTATTCCGAGTGACGGGCTTTAGCTACATATGATGACGCGGATCCCCAATTCAAGACCCATCCGGATGCTGTTGCGGGCCAGCCTGGTGGTGCTGCTCGCGCACATGCCGTCCGCCATGGCCGGCGGAAACATGGAGGAGCGCGTCCTGCCCAACGGCCTGAAGGTGATCGTCAAGGAGGATCACCGCGCCCCGGTGGCAGTGTCCCAGTTGTGGTACAAGGCGGGGAGCATGGACGAGTTCAACGGCACTACCGGCGTTGCCCACGTGCTGGAGCACATGATGTTCAAGGGGACGCCGCGGGTCCCCGCGGGCCGGTTCACCAAGCTGATCGCCGCCGCCGGCGGACGGGACAACGCCTTCACCGCCCAGGACTACACCACCTATTTCCAGCAGTTGCAGAAGTCCAGGCTGCCGCTGGCCTTAAAGCTGGAGGCCGACCGCATGCAAAACCTGTCCCTGTCCAAGGCGGAATTTGGCAAGGAGATCAAGGTGGTGATGGAAGAGCGCCGCTGGCGCACCGACGACAAGCCGCAATCGCTGGTGTACGAAGGCATGATGGCCACCGCGTTTCAGGAGCATCCCTACCGGCGCCCGGTGATCGGCTGGATGAACGATCTGGAGCACATGACCGCGGCGGACGCCCGCGCCTGGTACCGGCGCTGGTATGCCCCGAACAATGCGGTGCTGGTGGTGGTGGGCGACGTGCAGCCGGCGCAGGTGTTCAAGCTGGCCGCGGACTATTTCGGCAAGATAAAGGCGCGGCCGCTACCGGTGCGCAAACCCCAGGCGGAACCGCCCCAGGAAGGCATCCGGCGGGTCGAGGTGAAGGTGCCGGCCAAGCTGCCCTACCTGCTGATGGGGTATCACGCCCCGGTATTGCGCAATCCGGCACAGGACTGGGAACCGTATGCGCTGGAGGTGCTGGCCGGGGTGCTGGACGGCAACGGCTCGGCCCGACTCAACCAGGCCCTGGTGCGGGAGAGCCGGGTGGCGAGCGAGGTGGGGGCGGGCTACGATGACGTCGCCCGGGGGCCCGGGATGTTCCTGCTGGAGGGCACCCCCAGCGAGGGCAAGACCGTGCGCGACGTGGAGGCGGCCCTGCGCGAGCAGGTCGAGAAGCTGAAGCGGGACGGCATCACCCCGGAGGAGTTGCAGCGGGTCAAGGCCCAGGTGATCGCCGCCCAGGTGTACCAGCGGGACTCCATGTTCTACCAGGGCATGCTGATCGGTCAGTACGAGATCAGCGGCCTGTCCTACCAGGCCCTCGACACCAGGCTGGAGCGGCTGAAGGCGGTCAGCGCGGAGCAGGTACGCGAAGTCGCCGGCAAGTATCTGAAAGACGACAACCTCACCGTGGCGACCCTGGATCCCCAGCCCCTGGAAGGCCACACCCCGGTCGCGCCGCCCAAGGGGGCCCGCGATGTCCGCTAGAACCGCCTTTGCCTCGATGCGGGCCTGGTTCGCCCCGGTTGGCACAGGATGCCGGCGGGCTGTGCTTTCCGCCGCCGCTCTGCTCGCGCTCGTGGGCGCCGCGGTGGCGGCCCGCGCCGCCTTGCCGATCCAGCATTGGCAGACGGACAAGGGCGCCCAGGTGTACTTCGTGGAAAACCACGACCTGCCCATGCTGGACCTCAGCGTGGCCTTCGCCGCCGGCAGCAGCCGGGACCGGGCGGACCAGTCCGGGCTTGCCGGTCTGACGGTCAACATGATGCGGCTGGGCGCCGGGGGCCTCAGCGACGACGACATCTCCCGTGGCTTCGCAGACGTGGGCGCGGTGATCGACACCCGCTTCGATCGGGACATGGCCGGTTTCGGCCTGCGCACCCTGAGCGCTCCCCCGGAGCGCCGTCGGGCGCTGGAGGTGCTGGCCAAGGTGCTGCAACAGCCGGAGTTCCCGGAGCCGGTGCTGGAGCGCGAAAAAGCGCGCCTGCTGGCACGGCTCAAGGAGGCGGACACACAGCCGGAAAGCATGGCGGACAAGGCGTTCTACGCCGCGCTCTACGGCGGCCATCCCTACGGCCTGCCGCCCGAGGGCGAGGTGGCCACGGTGGGCGGCCTCAAGCGCCAGGACCTGGCGGACTTCTACCGCACCCACTACAGCGCCGCCAACGCGGTGATTGCCATGATCGGGGACATCACCCGGGCCGACGCCGAGGCCATCGCGCGCCAGTTGAGCGAGCGGCTGCCCCCGGGGCCGGCCCCGGCCCCGCTGCCGCCGGTGCCCGAACTCACCCAGGCCCAGGTGCGCTATCTTCCCCATCCCGCCAGCCAGAGCCATATCCTGCTGGGGGCCCCGGGGATGAGGCGGGGCGATCCGGATTACTTCCCGCTGCTGGTAGGCAACTACGTGCTGGGCGGCGGCGGCTTCGATTCGCGCTTGACCAAGGAGGTGCGGGAAAAGCGCGGGCTGGCGTACAGCGCCTACAGCTATTTCCTGCCGCTTGCCCAGGACGGGCCGTTCCAGATCGGCCTGCAGACGAAGAAGGCCCAGACCGGCCAGGCCATCGAGATCGTGCGCAAGGTGCTGGGCGATTTCGTCGCGGAGGGGCCCACCGCCGCCGAACTGCAGCAGGCGAAGGACAACCTGGTCGGCGGCTTTCCGCTGCGCATCGACAGCAACAAGAAGATCATCGAATACCTGACCGTGATCGGCTTCTACCGCCTGCCGCTAAGCTATCTCGACGACTTCACGTCCAATGTCGCCAAGGTGACGCTGGCCGACGTAAAGGACGCCTTCCGCCGCCGCGTCCACCCGGACCTGATAGATCTGGTGGTGGTGGGGCCCGCCGCGGCGGGCGAGCCATAGGCAAGCCGGCCCAGGACGGCGCCCGGGAGAGGCAGGGGATTGCCGGGGTCCGCAACCGTGTGCGCATCATCGGCGGCCGCTGGCGCCGCCGCACGATTACCTTTCCGAGCGCGGCCGGGCTGCGCCCGACGCCGGACCGGGTGCGGGAAACCCTGTTCAACTGGCTCGGGCAGGATCTGGACGGCAAGGTGTGCCTCGACCTGTTCGCCGGCAGTGGCGCGCTGGGCTTCGAGGCCCTGTCCCGGGGTGCCGCGGCGGTGGTCATGGTGGAAGGCGATTCCCGCGTGCTGCAGGCCCTGCGGGCCAACGCCGCCATGCTGGGCGCGCAAAACCTGGAACTCCATGGGGCCGACGGGGTACAATTCCTGCGGCAAGAGCGGCGCGTCTACGACGTGATCTTTCTCGACCCGCCCTACGGGCTGGAATATCTGCCGCGGCTGCTGCCGCTGGTCCCGCCCCGCCTGGCGCCGGAGGGGGTGGTGTACGTGGAGAGCGGAAAGGCCCTGGAGTTGGGTCCGGAGTGGGCCGAATGGCGCAGCGGCCGGGCCGGACAGGTGCATTTTCATTTGCTGAAAAGGGTCCCATGCTAAGGGTGGTCTACCCGGGAACGTTCGACCCCATTACGCACGGCCACGAGGATCTGGTGCGGCGCGCTGCGGCGGTGTTCGACGAGGTCATCGTCGCCGTGGCCGACAGCCGCGGCAAGCAGCCCTTCTTTGCGCTGGAGGAGCGGGTGGAAATGGCCAAAGCGGTGCTGGCCGGTTTTGCCAAGGTCAGCGTGACGGGGTTTAGCGGGCTGCTCATGGACTTCGTGCGCGAACAGCGGGCGAACGTGGTGCTGCGCGGGTTGCGGGCGGTCTCCGATTTCGAGTACGAGTTGCAGCTTGCGGGCATGAACCGCACCCTGTGCCCCGATGTCGAAACCTTGTTTTTGACGCCCGCGGAGCAATATATGTTCATCTCCGCCAGCATGGTGCGGGAGATCGCATTGCTCGGGGGAGACGTGGGCAAGTTCGTCCACCCCTTGATTCAGTCCAGGTTAAGTGCAAGAATCCCAACTTGAATGGTATAGCGTTTTGCTAAGGCGTCGAGAAACAATAATTTGGACATTTGCCGTGGCTGCTTTGCGCACCGGCCACGAAGCAAGTCGCGCCGATGTGTCATTCACAACAAGCGGCTTGCGACACCGGCATGTGCGCAAAGCAGCCGCGGCCCGGAGGGTTGCGGCGAATCCGCGCGTCTGCGGCGTTG
>JAJZUU010000041.1 GCA_021848325.1 Pseudomonadota bacterium
GAGCTTGCCTCGATGGCAGATGTTACCCAGAAGCTGAATCGGATTTTCCATGTAACCATCTGTTTATGCGTTGTTTAATCTGCGTAAATCTGCGCAATCTGCGGATTTTAGGATTATTCATTATCTCCCAAAACGCGCCGGAAATCATGGGCAAACATTACCTCACCCCGCTTTTCTCGCCCGCATCCGTCGCCGTAATCGGCGCCAGCAACCGGCCCGACTCGGTCGGCATGGTGATCTTCAAGAACATGCTGGAAGGCGGCTACCAGGGCGGGCTCTACCCGGTCAATCCGAAGCAGGCGCAGATCCAGGGCCACCGGGCGTATGCCGGCATCGAGCAGATCGGCCAGCCTGTCGACCTGGCGGTGATCGCCACCAAGGCCGAGACCATGCCCGACATCGTGGAGGCGTGCGGCAAGCACGGCGTGCGGGCGGCGGTGATCCTGTCCGCCGGGTTCAGCGAAACCGGCCCCCGGGGCACGGCGCTGGAGCAAGCGGTCCTGGACACGGCGCGCCGTCTCGGGGTACGCCTGATCGGGCCGAACTGCCTCGGGATCATGCGCCCCGCGATCGGCCTGAACGCCACTTTCAGCAACGGCGGCGCGAAGCCGGGCAGCCTGGCGCTCATCTCCCAGTCCGGCGCGCTGTGCACGGCCATCCTGGATTGGGCGCGACCCAACGACGTGGGCTTTTCCAGCGTGATATCCATGGGCGCTTCGGCCGACGTGGACTTCGGCGAGATCCTCGACTACCTGATATCGGACCCGCAAACCGAAAACATCCTCATGTACATCGAAGGGATCCACCATGCCCGCAGCTTCATGAGCGGCCTGCGCGCCGCGGCCCGGATCAAACCGGTGATCCTGGTCAAGGTGGGCCGGCACGAGGCGGGGTCGAAGGCGGCCCAGTCCCATACCGGTGCGCTGGTGGGCTCGGACGACGTGTTCGACGCCGCATTGCGCCGCGCCGGCGTGGTGCGCGTAACCACCGTGGTTCAGCTCTTTTCGGCGGCGAAGGCGCTTTCCTCCCGCTTCCGGCCCGGCGGCAACCGGCTGGCCATCGTCACCAACGGCGGCGGCCCGGGCGTCATGGCCACCGACCGCGCAGCCGATCTCGGGGTCAGCATCGCCGCGCTATCGCAGGACACGGTCAATCGCTTGAACGCCGTCCTGCCGGACACCTGGTCCCGTTCCAACCCGGTGGACATCATCGGCGACGCCACGGCGCAACGCTATCGCGACGCGATCACCGCCTGCATGCAGGACCCGGGGGTGGACGGCGTGCTGGCCATCCTCACGCCGCAGGCCATGACGCGCCCGCTGGAGGCCGCCCGGGCGGTGATCGAGGTGGCCGAGCGGTTCGACAAGCCCCTCCTCAGCTGTTGGATGGGGGACACCCAGGTTGCGGAAAGCCGGCAGACCTTCGTCGAGGCGGGCATCCCCAGCTTCCGCACGCCCGAACCGGCGGTGGAGGTGTTCTCCTTCATTTCGGCCTACTACCAGAACCAGAAGCTGCTGATGCAGACCGCCGCGCCCCTGTCGCACCATGACGAACCTGACGTGGAAGGCGCACGCCTGATTATCGAAGGGGTGTTGGCCGATCGCCGCAACGTCTTGAACGGGATGGAATCGAAGGCCCTGTTGGCGGCCTTCCATATCCCCATTGCCCAGACCATGGTGGCCCGTTCCCCGACCGAGGCCCTGCTGCTGGCGGAAGAACTCGGGCTGCCGGTCGCCATGAAGATCAACTCGCCCGATATCACGCACAAATCCGACGCCGGCGGGGTCAAGCTCGACCTGGGCAACGCCCAGGCCGTACGCGCGGCCTACAACGAAATCATCCACGAAGTCCGGAAGAACCGCCCCGGCGCCCGCATCGACGGGGTCTCCATCGAACCGATGGGGATCAAGCCCAACGGCCGGGAGCTCATGGTGGGCGTGACCAGCGACCCGGTATTCGGCCCGGTCGTCACCTTCGGCGCCGGCGGCGTCACGGTCGAGGTGATGGGGGACCGCGCCGTCGCCCTGCCGCCGCTGAACCGCTATCTGGTCGGCGACATGGTCCGGAGCACCCGCGTCTCCCGGCTGCTTGGAGCGTTCCGCCACATGCCACCGATCGACATGGGTGCGCTCGAGCACGTACTGCTGCGGGTATCGGAAATGGTGTGCGAATTGCCCTGGCTCAAGGAAATGGACATCAATCCGCTGATCGTGGACGAAAACGGGGCACTGGCGGTGGATGCGCGCGTCGTGGTCGAGTCCCGTCCGCCGACGGCGGACCGGTACTCCCACATGGCGATCCACCCCTATCCGGCCCATCTCGTCATCCGCTGGCAACTGGCCGACGGCAGCAACATCACTATCCGCCCCATACGGCCGGAGGACGCCGAACTCGAACAGGCCTTCGTGCGAAGTCTTTCCGAGGAAACCCGATATTTCCGTTTCATGAACTCCCTGCAGGAACTCACGCAAACCATGCTGGTGCGCTTCACCCAGATCGACTACGACCGCGAGATGGCGCTGGTCGCCGTGCTCGAAGAGGATCATGGGGAAACGGAGCTGGCGGTGTGCCGCTACGCCATCAACCCGGACGGGGAGTCCTGCGAGTTCGCCCTGGTCGTCGCCGACGCCTGGCAGCACAAGGGCATCGGCCACAAGCTGATGGCCTGCCTGCTGGACGCGGCGCGCGCCGAGGGCCTGAAAACCATGGTGGGCGAAGTGCTGGGCTCAAACAACCGCATGCTGAGCCTGGTCACGGGTTTGGGGTTTGTCGTCGCCACCAGTGAAGAGGACCCATCCATCAAGCGTGTCGTCAAGCAAATTTGAGACACGCCCCAGGCCTTGAGTCTTTTTGCTCGGGCTTGCCATATAATGCTCCCATGACCGTCATCGTCTCCACCCCCACAACGGGTGCCCCTCACGAAGCGATCCACCGCCTGATCCGCCAGGCCGGACAGGTCATCCTCGGCAAGGACCGGCAAATCCGTCTGGCGCTGGCCTGCCTGCTGGCGCGCGGCCACCTGCTGATCGAGGACATTCCCGGGGTAGGCAAGACCACCCTGGCCCATGTGCTGGCGCAATTGCTGGGGCTGCACTTCCAGCGCATCCAGTTCACCAGCGACCTGCTGCCGGCGGATATTCTGGGGATGTCGGTGTACGATCGGGACAACGCCTCCTTCAAGTTCCATCCGGGCCCGGTGTTCGCCCATTTCATCCTGGCCGACGAGGTGAACCGGGCCACCCCGAAGACCCAGAGCGCCCTGCTGGAGGCCATGGAAGAACGCCAGGTGACGGTGGAGGGGGCGACCCGTCCTCTGCCGGAACCGTTTTTCGTCATCGCCACCCAGAACCCGGCGCATCAGATCGGCACCTTCCCGCTGCCCGAATCGCAACTGGACCGCTTTCTGCTGCGCATCGAGCTCGGCTATCCGGACCGGGAGGCCGAGCGCGCCCTGCTCCGGGGAGGGGAACGGCGCAACATGATCGCCGATCTCCGGCCTTGCATGGACGCCGCGCAACTGCTCGTCCTTCAGCGCGCAGTGGCGGAGGTGCACGTGGCGGATGCCCTGCTGGACTACCTGCAGGCCCTGCTGGCATTCAGCCGCAGCGCGCCGGAATTCCAGGGCGGCCTGTCCCCCCGCGCCGGGCTCGCCCTGTTGCGCGCCGCCCAGGCCTGGGCGCTGATCCACGGGCGCGCCCAAGTCATCCCGGAAGACGTGCAGGCAATCCTGCCGGGGGTGGCGGCCCACCGCCTGCGCGGGGCGGCGGACCGGGGGGAGCAGAGCGAGCAGGCGCTGGTCGCCCTCCTGCTGAACTCGGTCGCCATTCCCTAAACTTGCCCGACGGCGCGCCGTTACCCTTGGGGTGAGGGGCGTCCTGGTGGGCGCCCCGGCCGCCCTTCCCCTGTCGATGAACCCCAGATCCCTCCTCAATCTGCTCATCCGGAACTCGGCGTTCAGGCGCCGCGGCCCGGAAACCGGCCCGGTCACGCTGCACCGCAAGCGCATATTCATCGTGCCGACCCGCCACGGCCTGCTGTTCGGGCTGGTACTGCTGCTGATGCTGGCCAGCTCCATCAACTACGGCCTGAGCCTGGGCTTCGCCATGACCTTCCTGCTGACCGGACTGGGGCTGGTCTCCATCCTGCATACCCACCGCAACCTGTCCGGGCTCACCGTGCGCCCGGGCCGGACCGACCCGGTGTTCGCCGGACAGCGGGCGCGGTTTTCGGTGCACTTGGAAAACCGCGGCCGGTTGGACCGGCTGGCCATCGGGCTGGCCCGTGCGGATGGGGAGGAGGCGTTCTGCGACGTTCCGGCGGGCTGCGGCGCCGGCTTGGCTGTCGGCGTTCCCGCCGGCCGGCGCGGCCTGCTCAAGGCCGGCCGCTTTTCCCTGTTCACCCGCTTCCCGCTGGGCCTGTTCAGGGCCTGGTCAAACCTGGAGCTGGACATGTCCTGCCTGGTCTACCCGCGGCCGGAGGCGGGCAGGGTGGCGTTGCCCGGCCTGCGCGCGGGGCAGGGGCAAGGGGCCGAACACGGCGCCGGCAGCGAGGACTTCAGCGCGCTGCGTCCCTATCGGCACGGGGATTCCCCGCGCCACATCGCCTGGAAGGCGCTGGCACGGGAGCACGGCGTTCTGACCAAGCAGTTCTCCGGTGCCGCCCGCGGGGAACTGTGGCTGGACTGGGACTCTCTGGCGGGGATGGAAACCGAGCGGCGGCTTTCCCGCCTGTGCCGCTGGGTGCTGGAGGCCCACGCCGCCGGCGCCAGCTTCGGGCTGCGCCTGCCCGGCCGGGTTGTTCCGCCCGGCCATGGCGAAGTCCAACGGCGGCGCTGTCTGGAAGCGCTGGCCCTGTACGGGATCGGGAAATAGGGCGGCGGACGTGGACCACGGCAGCAGCCAGGATCAACTATTGTCCCGCCACAACCTGGGCTGGCTCCTCGCGTCCCTGGTCATGGCGGTGGCACCCCACGTGCCGCGCCTGCCGCCATGGGTGAGCGTGCTGTTCGCCGCCATCGCCCTGTGGCGGCTGGACATCGCCCGCCGCCGCAGGCCGCTGCCGGGCAAGGGACCGCTGCTGCTGCTCACCGCCCTCACCGCGGGCGGCATCTATATGTCCTACGGCACCCTGTTCGGGCGCAATGCCGGCGTGGCCATGCTGACCGCCATGCTGGTGCTGAAGCTGATGGAGGCCAGGACCCTGCGGGACTGCATGGTGGTGGTGTTCATCGCCTATTTCCTGGTGATCACCAACTTCCTGTTCTCCCAGTCCGTTCCCACCGCCCTCTACCTGCTCGCGGTGGTGCTGGCGATCACCGCCGCCCTGATCGGCCTCAACCACCCCCGGGGAGCGCTGCGATGGGCGGTGCGGTTGCGCCTCGCCGCGGCCCTGCTGCTCCAGGCGGTGCCCGCCATGGTGCTGCTGTTCGTATTGTTTCCCCGGGTGCCGGGGCCCTTGTGGGGGTTGCCCCGGGACGCCTTCGGCGGCAGGAGCGGGCTGAGCGACACCATGTCTCCGGGCAGCATCAGCAGGCTGGGGCTATCGGATGAGGTCGCCTTCCGGGTGAAGTTCGCCGGCGACGTGCCGCGGCCCTCCGAGTTGTACTGGCGCGGGCCGGTGCTGTGGGATTTCAACGGCCGCACCTGGTCCGCAGGCAAGCCGGTCGTCGCCGAGGGCCTCGGTTTTACCGGCTTCGGCGCGCCGCTGCGCTACGTCGTGACCCTGGAGCCCGACGACCAGCGCTGGCTGTTCGCCATCGACCTGCCCGCATCCACGCCGCCCGGGGCCTCGGTCACTGCGGATTACCAACTGCTGGCGGCGCAGCCGGTGCGCCAGCGCCTGCGCTACGACGTGACCTCTTATCCGGCATATCGCACCCCGTTGCGGCTAAGCGCATCCGACCGGGCGCGCGCCCTGCGGCTGCCGCGCCAGGGAAATCCGCGCGCCCTGCAACTGGCCGCCCGCTGGCGGGCGCAATCCCGGTCCGACGAAGAGATCGTCTCCAAGGCCCTGGCCATGTTCCACGACGCCCCCTTCTTCTACACCCTCAACCCGCCGCTGCTGGGCGCGAACCCGGTGGACGGATTCCTGTTCGGCAGCCGGAGCGGGTTTTGCGAGCACTATGCCGGCAGCTTCGCCTTCCTCATGCGCGCGGCAGGTATCCCGGCGCGTGTGGTGACCGGTTACCAGGGAGGCGAAATCAATCCCCTGGGCGGCTATCTTATCGTGCGCCAGGCGGACGCCCACGCCTGGGTGGAGGTATGGCTCAAGGGAAGGGGCTGGGTACGGGTCGATCCGACCGCGGCGGTCGCCCCGCAGCGGGTCGAGAGCGGCATCGCCACGGCGCTTCCGGCGTCGGACATCATACCCGGGCTGCTTTCCGAAAGGACGCCGTGGCTGCGCGAGCTGCGTATGTCCTGGGACGCCGTCAACAACGGTTGGAACCAGTGGATCCTGGGCTACAACCAGCAGCGCCAGCTCGTCTTGCTGTCCCGCCTGTGGCAACGGCCCGCCTCGTGGCAAGAACTGGGACTCACCCTGGCGGCCGCCATGGGGGCGCTGCTGCTGGGGCTGGGCGGGCTGACCCTGTGGCGAACCAGAGTCGGGAGGGAAACCGGGATATCGGCCATCTACGGCAAATTCTGCACGAAGACCGCGCGCCTGGGGATGAAACGCCGCCCCAGCGAGGGGCCGGCCGACTTCGCCCGGCGCATCGCCCGACGGCGCCCCGATCTGGCGGAGCAGGCGGCGCTCATCAGCGGCCTCTACATCCGGTTGCGCTATGGGCAGGGCGCAAAAAAAGAGGAGGTGCAGCGCCTCCGGCAGATGGTGCGGGGATTCCCCGGAAGGCGGGTCTAAGGCGTCGAGAAATAATAAGTTGGCAAATGTCCAACTTATTGTTTCTCGACGCCTAAAGCAGCATGTCCTTCGACACCCCCACCCGCTTGAGGAGACAGCGCAGGCTCTGCAGCGCCTCCATCTGGATCTGGCGCACCCGCTCCCGGGTCAAGCCCATGTCCTCCGCCAGTTGCTCCAGGGTGAAGATTTCCTCGCCGTTGAGGCCGTAACGCCGCTCGATGACCCAGCGCTGCTTGTCGCTCAGGTCCTCCAGCCAGCGCTGGACATAGGACTCCATCTCCGCGGTCTGCAGCAGGTCCTCCGGCCTCTGGCACTGCTCGTCCGGGATGGCCTCCCCGATGGAAAGCAGCGGGTCGATGTCCAGGGGGGCGTCCAGGGACGCCATGCGTTCGTTGAGGTTGAGCACCCGCCGCACG
Source organism: Pseudomonadota bacterium (assembly GCA_021848325.1). Classification (GTDB taxonomy): domain Bacteria; phylum Pseudomonadota; class Gammaproteobacteria; order Burkholderiales; family JAJZUU01; genus JAJZUU01. Next base: position 7,275 of record JAJZUU010000041.1, read on the forward strand.
TCTTCGACCGGCCTGCCCACCAGGTGCGCCACGTCCTCCACGCCCGGCTCTCTTTCGCCGTTGGCTTCCAGGTGCCGGTAGGCGCGCAGGTAGACGTTCATCTCCTTGATCACGTGCACCGGCAGGCGGATGGTGCGGGACTGGTTCATGATGGCACGTTCGACGTTCTGCCGGATCCACCAGGTCGCGTAGGTGGAGAAACGGAAGCCGCGCTCGGGGTCGAATTTCTCCAGGGCGTGGATCAGCCCCAGGTTGCCTTCCTCGATCAGGTCGAGCAAGGCCATGCCGCGGTTCGCGTAGTGCTTGGCGATGTTGACCACCAACCGCAGGTTGCACTCGATCATCTTCTGCCGTGCGCCGAAGTCCCCCTGCCGCACCCGCCGCGCCAGCGCAAGCTCCTCTTGGGCCGCGAGCAGCGGATTGTGGCCGATCTGGTTGAGATAGATCTGGGTGACGTCGGCTTGATGGTCGCTCGCGGCTTCCTCCGGCGCCGGCGGCTCCTCGGCGTTCAGGGTCGAACCTTCTTCTTCCATTCGCTCGCGATCATCCTGCATAGGTCTTCCCATCTTATTTCTCGACGCCTTAGGTATGATGCCGAGGCCCTCTGGCCTTGCGCCCCAACTTTACGGGCGCCCGTTCTCGGGCAGATACTTCAGGGGATCAACCGGCTTGCCCAGCCGCCGAATTTCGAAGTGCAACTCAACCCTGTTGGCGTCCGAATCGCCCATGGCGGCGATCTTCTGTCCCTTGGCCACATTCTGACCCTCCTTGACCAGAAGTTGGCTGTTGTGGGCGTAGGCGCTCAAAAAGGTCTTGTTATGCTTGATGATAATCAATTTCCCATAGCCGCGCAAACCGCTGCCACTGTAGACCACCTTGCCCGATCCCGATGCGAATACCGGTTGGCCCGCCTTCCCGGCGATGTCGATGCCCTTGGAGCCGTTGGCGTCGTCGAAGCTGGTGATGATCTTGCCCTGGGCCGGCCAAGCCCACACCACCTGGTCTTCGCCGGCCACGGCCCCGCCGTTTCCGCTCGTCTGATCGGCCGCCCCCTTCGCTTCACTGGCGGAATTGGCTTGGATTGGAGCGGGGGGCTGCGGGGCGGGGTGAGGCCTGGGTTCGGCTGCGGCCAACGCCCCCTCCGAGTAGGGTATTTTGAGCGCCTTGGGTTGCGTTTTTATGAATGTGTCGGTCGCGACCGGCGCCGCTTCCACCACGGCGGCAGGCTTCAGAGGGGCCGTCACCACGGCATCCTGGGCCGGCTTAAGCCTTAGCTGCTGCCCGACCTTGATCACATAGCTGCTGCCGAGGCCGTTCCATTCGGCGAGATCCTTGTAGTCCAGGCCGTATTCCAGAGCGATGCCCCACAGGGTGTCGCCTTTTTGCACGGTATAGGTATCCGGGCGCCAATCGCCGTTGTTTTCCCTGGCCGCGCCCCGGTGTTTGGCGGGGGCCGTTGCCAGGGTACGGTCGATCACCGGGGCGCGCATGGTCGGGGCGCACCCGCCCAGGGCCGCCAGAACGGACGAAACCAGCAGTGCCGCCATGGGCAGGCGGCCCTTCATTCCCCCCCCTCTCACGCCACCCCCTGCAGCAGCGGCACGAACTTCACCTGCTCCAGGTCGCTCTCCCTGAACCCCTGGGCGGTGCGCTCGATCACCCGCAGCCGCTGCTCGCTGCTGCCGATCGGCAGCACCATGCGGCCACCCGGCGCGAGTTGGTGCAGCAATTCGGTGGGCACGTGGGTCGCCGCGGCGGCGATGATGATCCCGTCGAACGGCCCCGCCTCCAGCAGGCCGAGGAAACCGTCGCCGTGTTTGAGGCGCACGTTGGCCAAGCGCAGCTCCCGCAGGCTCTTACGCGCCTTGCCCAGCAGGGGGGCGATCCTTTCCACGGAATAGACCTCCCGCGCGATGCGTGCCAGCACCGCGGCCTGGTAGCCGCAGCCGGTTCCAATCTCCAGCACCTTGCCGATATCCCCGCCCCCCCGCAGCACCTCGATCATGCGGGCCACGATGTAGGGGTTGGAAATGGTTTGTCCATATCCGATGGGCAGGGAGATATCCTCGTAGGCGCGGCTGGCCAGGGCCTCGTCCACGAATATATGACGCGGGATGGTGTTTAACGCGGCCAGCACGATTTCGTCCTTGATCCCTTTTTCCCGCAGACGCTCCACCATGCGCGCACGGGTGCGTTGCGAGGTCATGCCGATGCCGCTGTGACGGACGGTCATGGGATATCCCCGGGAACACGGGATGCATGCCGCCCGTCAGGCTCGTCGCCGCTATCGGACGCACAGGCGAATCGAAAAGCGGGGCCCCGGGACCGGCGCCGTTGCGAAAGGGCGGCCGGGCGCCTCATGCCTGCAGCCACTCCCGCAGGGGATTCATCTGGGCAAACTGGGTCAGGTCGATCTGCAACGGGGTCACCGATACGGCATTGCGCGACACGGCATGGAAATCCGTGCCCTGTCCTGCGTCCTGGGCCGCCCCGGCGGCTCCGACCCAGTATACCGTCTGGCCGCGAGGGGTTTCCGACGTGACCACCGGCTCCGCCTTGTGGCGCTTTCCCAGGCGGGTGACCTCGACACCCTGCAGGGCATCGAACGGAACGTCGGGAACATTGATGTTGAGCAGGATCGGCGCGGCAAAGGGCTGCCGCTGGTAGCGCTCCACCACTCCGGCCACCACCTTGGCGGCGGTGGCGAAGTTTCCCCTGGAGGCGTTCACCAGGGATATGGCGATGGAAGGTATCCCCAGCAAAAAACCCTCCGTGGCGGCCGCTACCGTGCCCGAATAGATGGTGTCGTCGCCCATGTTTGCGCCGTGGTTGATGCCGGAGATCACCATGTCGGGCAAATCCGCCAGCATGCCGGTCACCGCCAGATGCACGCAGTCGGTGGGCGTGCCGTTCACGTAGTGGAAGCCGGTATGGGAGCGACGCAAGATCAGGGGACGATCGAGGGTGAGGGAATTGCTGGCACCGCTGCGGTCTCTTTCCGGTGCAACCACGGTGACTTCCGCGTGGGCGCTGAGGGTTTCGGCCAGAACGGCGAGGCCGGGAGCGAAATATCCGTCGTCGTTGCTTAACAGGATTCGCATTGTCACTTCCCGGTGCAGTCTGAAGGCCAGCCGCAGAAAGCGGATGCATTCACACCCGGTTCCCCCTTTGTGCTTGCCCGTCTTTTACTTATGTTTTCGGCCCAGCCGGTCGGGCTGGACACCAAGGCACTGCCTGCCTTGCTGTTTGGTCGGGGCGAGAGGATTTGAACCTCCGACCACTTGCACCCCATGCAAGTACGCTACCAGGCTGCGCTACGCCCCGAGAGCTCGAATTGTACCAGAATCCCGGGACAGTCTAAAGTTCCAGAATGCCCAGGATGCGCTTTATTTCTTCGCGCAGGGTCGCGCTGTCGGCGCTCGGCCCAATCTCCCCGCGCGATTTGGCGGTCCCCTGCACCTGCTGGCCCGCCTCCGGCTGGAAGACTTCGCTCAGCCGGTTGCGCGCACCGTTGATGGTGAAGCCCTGTTCGTACAGAAGCTCGCGGATGCGACGGATCAGCAACACCTCGTGGTGCTGATAATAGCGCCGGTTGCCGCGCCGTTTGACCGGCTTGAGCTGGGTAAACTCCTGTTCCCAATACCGCAGCACGTGGGGCTTCACCCCGCACAGTTCGCTCACCTCACCGATGGTGAAGTAGCGCTTTGCCGGAATCAGCGGCAGATCATCCTTCTGAACGATTTCCGCCATAGTTCTTTTCGACCAGTGCCTTCAACTTTTGACTGGCGTGGAAAGTGACCACACGCCGGGCGGTAATGGGAATCTCTTCGCCGGTCTTGGGGTTTCGGCCCGGGCGCTCGGGCTTGTTGCGCAACTGAAAATTGCCGAAGCCGGAAAGCTTCACGGTATCGCTGTTTTCCAAAGCGGAGCGGATTTCCTCAAAGAAGGACTCCACCATATCCTTGGCCTCGCGTTTGTTCAGGCCCACTTTTTCAAACAGGAGATCGGCCAACTCGGCCTTGGTCAAAGTCATGAATTCCCCCCTCAGGTACGTAGTTTGGCGTGAAAACGCGCGGTCAACAATTGGGTGAGATGCATCACCGCATCGTCCGCATCTTGATCGGTTAGAGTCTTCCGAGTATCTTGCATCAGGACCCGGAATGCAAGACTTTTTTTATCTGAATCAATGCCTTTGCCGCGATACACGTCAAATAGCCCCACTTCGGCGACGATCGGCGGCGACGCTTCGCGCAGGGCATCCAACATCTCCTGCACGGCAATATTCTCCGCCACCACCACGGCGATGTCGCGCCGCACCTGCGGAAACTTCGAGAATTCGCGGAAGGCCGGGGCCTTGCGCCGCTGCAACGGCGCCAGGTCCAGTTCGAACAGCCCGACCGGGCGCGGCAAGGCGTATTTCTGTCGCCACTGGGGATGCAGCATGCCCAGCCAGCCCAGATGCTCGTCCCCGAGCCACACCCGCGCGCACTGGCCGGGATGCAGCGCCGGGTGCGCGGCGGCGGTGAAGCGCGGCATTTCGGGCCAGCACAGCGCCTCCACGTCCGCCTTGACGTCGTAGAAGTCCGGCTCCCGGCCCGCTTCCCCCCACTGCTCCGGCCTGACCGCTCCATAGCACAAGGCGGCGATGCGCACCGGTTGCAAGAACGGCTCCTCCCCCGCCGGACCCGCGCTGAAGCAGCGCCCCACCTCGAACAACCGCACGCGCTCCTGCTCCCGGTTCAAGTTGTAGTGCAGGCAGTCCACCAAGCCCCCAAGCAGCGTGGAACGCATCACGGCCATCTGGCTGGCGAGGGGATTTTGCAGGCGCACCGGGCCGGCGTTTCCGGCGAGGTCCCGTTCCCAGGACTCGTCCACGAAGCTGTAATTGATCACTTCCCGGTAATCCCGCGCCGCCAGCAGCCCGCGCAACGCCTCCGGCCCGCGTTCCCCTTCGGGCCTGGGAATCAGCTTGACGCCGCCGCGGGGCACGCTGGCCGGAATGTTGTCGTAGCCGTACAGGCGCGCCAGCTCCTCGATCAAATCGGCCTCGATGCCGAGGTCGAAGCGGTAGCTGGGGGAGGTGACCAGATACTCGGGGGCCTGCCCGGAAAAGGCCAGCCGTTGGCGCCGCAGCAAGGACTCGATTTGCCCGCCATCCAGCGCCACCCCCAGCACCCGGGATGCGCGATCCGCCCGCAGCCGGATCGGTTCGCGCCGCGGCAGGACGCCGCTGACCTCGGTGACCTCGCCGGCGCAGCCGCCGCAAATCTCCAGAATGAGCCGGGTGGCCCGTTCCAGGGCATCGCGCACCGCGGCGAAGTCCACGCCCCGTTCGAAGCGGTGGGAGGAGTCAGTGGACAACCCGAGCCTGCGGGCCTTCCCGGCGATGGCCGCGGGGCTGAAAAAGGCACTTTCCAGAAAGATGTCCGTTGTGGCCTCGCCCACCGCGCTTTCCATCCCCCCCATCACCCCGGCCAGGGCCAGGGCCTTCGCGTCATCGGCGACGACCAGCATGTCCGGCTCCAGGGAGGCGGTCTGCTCGTTGAGCAGGGCGAGCCGCTCGCCGGGCCGCGCCAGGCGCACCGTGACCCCGCCTGCCAGCTTGCCCAGGTCGAACGCGTGCAGCGGCTGCCCCAACTCCAACATGACGTAATTGGTCACGTCCACCACCGGGTTGATGCCGCGCAGGCCGCTACGCTCCAGGCGGCGCGCCATCCAATCCGGGGTCGCGGCGGAGGGGTCGATCCCGCGCACGATCCTGCCGCAGTAACGGGGGCAGGCTTCCGGCTCCAGCACCCGGACCTCCAGGCTCCCAGCCGCGGCGTCGGACTCGACCGCCCCGATCTCCGGCAGCGCCAAAGGGGCGCCGGTGAGGGCGGAGACCTCCCGCGCCACCCCGGCCACGCTCAGGCAGTCGCTGCGGTTGGGGGTGAGTTTCAGGGTGAATACCTTGTCGTCCAGCCCCAGGTATTCCCTCAGATCCATCCCGACCGGGGCATCCTCGGGAAGCAGCAGCAGGCCTTCGCTTGCTTCCGCCAGCTTCAGTTCCTGTGCCGAACAAAGCATCCCCTGGGATTCTACGCCGCGGACACGGGCCGGCTTGACGGCCATGCCCGGCAGTTTCGCCCCCACCAGGGCGCACGGCACGCGCGCGCCCACCCGGACGTTTTTCGCGCCGCACACGATCTGCAGCGGAGCCGCTGCGCCCGCGTCCACCGCGCATACCTGCAGGCGGTCGGCCTCCGGGTGCTTGTCGAGCGTCAGCACCTCGCCCACCACCACTCCGTCGAACGGGGGTGCCACCGCCTCCAGCGCTTCCACCTCCAGGCCCGCCATGGTGAGGCAGTGGGCAAGGTCCTCGCTGCCGAGATCCGGATCGACGAAGCTGCGTAACCAGTGTTCCGAGAATTTCATGGTTTTTCTGAAAACAGAAGGCGTATTACCGCCGGAATTCCTTTTTTGCGGGGACCCTTGGCATCGCCCGGCCCCGGCTCGCTGCCGCCGCCCTCAGTCGAATTGCCGCAGAAAGCGCAAATCGTTCTCGAAGAACAGACGCAGGTCGTTCACGCCGTAGCGCAGCATGGCCAGCCGCTCCACCCCCATACCGATGGCGAACCCCAGGTACTTCTCGCTGTCCACCCCGACATGGGCGAACACGTTCGGGTGCACCATGCCGCAGCCCAGCACCTCCAGCCACCCGGTGTGGCTGCATACCCGGCAGCCCTTTCCATGGCAGATGACGCAGCCGATATCCATTTCGGCAGACGGCTCGGTAAACGGAAAGAACGAAGGGCGGAAACGCACCTTCAGGTCCTCCTGCTCGAAGAAGCGCTGCATGAAATCGGCCAGCAGCCCCTTGAGGGCGGCGAAGCTCACGTCTTCGTCCACCCACAGCCCCTCCACCTGATGAAACATGGGGGTATGGGTCACATCCGAGTCGCAGCGGTAGACCCGGCCCGGGGCAATCACCTTCAGCGGCGGGCGATGCTCCAGCATGTAGCGGATCTGCACCGGGGAGGTGTGGGTGCGCAGCAAATGCCCGGCGTCGATGTAGAAGGTGTCGTGCATCGCACGGGCCGGGTGGTCCTGGGGGATGTTGAGGGCGGTAAAGTTGTGGAAATCGGTCTCGATCTCCGGCCCTTCGCTGATCTGGAAGCCCACCGAATGGAACAGCGACCCGATCCTGGCCAGAGTCCGGCTCACCGGATGCAGGCCCCCCGTGCCCGCGCCGCGCCCGGGCAGGGTCACGTCAAGCGCCTCCGCGGCCAATTGCTCCTGCAGCGCCCGGGACTGGATCAAGCCGCGACGTTCCTTGATGGCCTCTTCCAGGGCCTGCTTCACCTGGTTGATGCGGCTGCCCGCCGCCGGGCGCTCCTCCGGCGGGAGCTTGCCCAGTTGTTTGAGCAATTCCGTGAGTGCCCCGCTCTTGCCCAGATAGCGGGCCTTGGCCTGCTCGAGCTCGGCCAGGCTCTCCGTCCGGTCCAGCAGATGGAGCGCGTCTTTGCGGATATTGTCGAGGTCTTGCATGGTAAGGGCTCGTTAATGAATCCCGGGCGGACCACAGGGCAACGAAGGCGGGACAAAAGGCTCGCCGTATCCCGGCCGCTCGTGCGGCACGCCTTGCGAATCCCGGCGAGCGCAAACAAAAAAGGAGGCTTGTTAGCCTCCTTCCCACCCGACTTCCCTCAGGCGCCGAGGCTTGCTTTGGCCTGTTCCGCGATCTTGGCGAAGGCAGGCTTGTCGAACACCGCAAGGTCGGCCAGGACCTTGCGGTCGATCTCGATGGCCGCCTTCTTGAGGCCGTTCATGAAAGCGCTGTAGTTCATGCCGCACTCCCGTGCCGCCGCATTGATACGAGCGATCCACAAGGCCCGGAACTGGCGCTTTCTCTGGCGGCGGTCACGGTAGGCATACTGCCCGGCCTTCATCACCGCTTCTTTGGCGATGCGAAAGACGTTGCCGCGCCGCCCGCGAAAACCCTTGGCCTGATCGATGACTTTCTTGTGACGCGCGCGCGCCGTCACACCACGCTTGACTCTTGGCATCCCGGCTCTCCTTAGGCGTAAGGCAACATGCTGCGCACTTGGCGCTTGTCGCTAGGGGCCAGCATGGTGGTACCACGCAGTTGGCGTTTACGTTTGGTGCTCTTCTTGGTCAAAATATGACGCAGATAGGCATGGGTGCGCTTGATTCCGCCGCCCCCCAACGCCTTGAAGCGCTTCGCAGCGCCACTCTTGGTTTTCATCTTAGGCATTTGAAACTCCGCATTCGCGTATTGCACATTCCCCAGCGTCGGGTGTTTTTTCGTCACGAAAAAACTTTGGGAACCCGAACGCTAGACCTTCTTCTTTGGCGCCAGAACCATGACCATTTGCCGCCCTTCCATCTTCGGGAACTGCTCCACCGTGCCATGCTCGGCAAGGTCGGCCTCGACGCGCTTCAGGAGATTGTAGCCCAACTCCTGGTGCGCCATTTCCCGACCGCGGAAACGCAAAGTCACCTTGGTCTTGTCGCCTTCTTCAAGGAAACGCATCAGATTTCGCAACTTGATCTGATAGTCCCCCTCGTCCGTACCGGGACGAAACTTAATTTCCTTGACCTGAATCTGCTTCTGCTTCAGCTTGGCTTCGTGCTGCTTCTTGCTCTCTTGGTACTTGAACTTGCCGTAATCCATCAACCGGCATACCGGCGGCTCGGCCTGCGGGGCGATCTCCACCAGATCGATCTCCGCATCTTCCGACAGCTTCAACGCAGCTTCCAAACTTACGATGCCAAGCTGTTCCCCGTCTACTCCGACCAAGCGAACTTCAGGCGCGGTAATCTCGCCGTTGAGTCGCGGCTCTTTACTCTGAGCGATAGCTAAACCTCCAGGTCAAGTCCAGGCAAGATTAATGAGGAACCGGACCTGGGGACACCCGCTACGCCCATTTCCTCCCCTTGCCGAAATCAAACCGCCGCACCCCTCCGCGTCACCTCTTGTTCGAGGCGGGCGAGGAAGGCGTCCAGGGCCAACTGACCCAGGTCCTCCCCTTTGCGGGTGCGTACGGCAATAAGCCGGGCCGCGACCTCCTTGTCACCGACGATGACCTGGTAGGGCAGCCTCTGTAAACTATGTTCGCGAATTTTATAGGTTATTTTCTCATTTCTCAAGTCCGTTCGGACACGGAAGCCATTTTTTTTCAGTTCTTCCGCCACCATCCGGGCATAATCGGCCTGGGCGTCGGTGATGTTCATCACCACCACCTGCACCGGCGCCAGCCACAGAGGCATCGACCCCGCGTGATGCTCGATCAGCACGCCGATGAAACGTTCCAGGGACCCCAGGATGGCGCGGTGCAGCATCACCGGCACCTTGCGGCTGTTGTCCTCGGCGATATAGGAGGCGCCCAGCCGATCCGGCAGGGAGGAATCCAGTTGTATGGTGCCGCACTGCCACAACCGGCCGAGGCAATCCTTCAGCGTGAACTCGATCTTCGGGCCATAGAACGCTCCCTCACCCGGCTGCAGTTCCCACTGCAGGCCCTTGTGGTCGAGGGCCGCCGCCAGGGCCGCCTCCGCCTTGTCCCACAGACCGTCCGCGCCCACGCGCTTTTCGGGGCGGGTGGACAGCTTGACCAGCACCTCGTCGAAGCCGAAATCCCGGTACACCTGCTGCAGCAGGTCGATGAACTCCCCCACCTCGCCCTGGATCTGTTCCTCGGTGCAGAAGATATGGGCATCGTCCTGGGTGAAGCCGCGCACCCGCATCAGGCCGTGCAGGGCGCCGGACGGCTCGTTGCGGTGGCAGGAGCCGAACTCCGCCAGGCGCAGGGGCAAATCGCGATAGCTCTTCAGTCCCTGGTTGAAGATCTGGATGTGGCCCGGGCAGTTCATCGGCTTGACGGCGAAATCCCGGGACTCGGAATGGGTGGTGAACATGGTTTCCCGGTAGTTCTCCCAATGCCCGGACTTCTCCCACAGGGCCCGGTCCATCACCTGGGGCGTGCGCACCTCCTGGTAGCCCGCCGCCTCCAGTTTGCGCCGCAGGTACTGCTCGATCTGCTGCCAGATGGTCCAGCCGTGGGCATGCCAGAACACCATGCCCGGGGCCTCGTCCTGCAGGTGGAACAGGTCGAGCTGCTTGCCGAGCTTGCGGTGGTCCCGCTTTTCCGCCTCCTCCAGCCGGTGCAGGTAGGCGTCCTGGTCCTCCTTCCTGGCCCAGGCGGTGCCGTAGATGCGCTGCAGCATCTCGTTTCTCGAATCGCCGCGCCAGTAGGCCCCGGCCAGCTTCATCAGCTTGAACACCCTGAGCTTGCCGGTGGAAGGCACGTGGGGCCCGCGGCACAGGTCGGTGAACTCGCCCTGGGTGTACAGGGAAACATCCTCCTCGCCGGGGATGGATTCGATGATCTGCGCCTTGTAATGCTCGCCCAGATCCACAAAATAGCGGATGGCGTCCGGGCGCTCCACCACCTTGCGCGCCAGCGGCAGATCGCGCTTGGCGATCTCCTTCATCCTGGCCTCGATAGCCTCCAGGTCCGCCGGCGTGAACGGGCGCTGGTAGGAGAAATCGTAGTAGAAGCCGTCTTCGATGACCGGGCCGATGGTGACCTGCACCTCGGGAAACAGCTCCTTCACCGCCTGGGCCAGCAGGTGGGCCGTGGAATGGCGGATCACCTCCAGCCCCTCGGGGTCCCTGTCGGTGACGATGGCCAGGTCGGCGTCCTGCTCGATCAGGAAGGAGGTATCCACCAGCCTGCCGTTCACCTTGCCGGCCAGGGCGGCACGGGCGAGCCCGGCGCCGATGCCCTGCGCCACCTGGGCAACGGTGACCGGGTTGTCGAACTTGCGCTCCGAACCGTCCGGCAGACGAACAACTGGCATGACTCGCTTCTCAAAAAAATAGCACCCGCGCAAGGTGCCAGAACGGACTTTTACTAACGGAATCCGGAGGTTGAAGGCAGTTTCGCACCAGGCGGCCCGCCTTGCCCCTCGGATAGATCGATATACCTTCCGGGATTTCGGCCTGCGGGGAAATCCGCCCGGTGAGGCGGGTTTCCCCACGCCCGGCCGCGCAAACCCGCGGCCAACCGTATGTGGTAGGCGCGATTGGACTCGAACCAACGACCCCCACCATGTCAAGGTGATGCTCTAACCAGCTGAGCTACGCGCCTAAAAACGCCTGTATTGTAACTTACATTTCGCCGCGATTCAATTTTGCCGCGAAGTTAACCGCGGCGGCGCGCGCCCACCACGCTCGGCACCTGTTGGATCATGGCCAGCAGCCGGCCCAGTTGATCCAGGTCCCTGATCTCCACCGTGAATTGCATCCTGGCCTGGCTGTCCTTGCTCAGGGTGTTGACCCGGGTCACGTTGACCTTTTCCCTCACCAGCACGTCCGAGATGTCCCGCAGCAGCCCCTGCCGGTCGTATGCCTCCACCTCCAGATCCAGCGAGAAGGTGGTATCCGCCGTCTTGCTGCCCCAGGAAGCGGCGATCAGGCGCTCGCCCTGTTGCCCCGCCATGCGCAGGATGCCCGGACAGTCGCGCCGATGGATGGTTACGCCGCGCCCGTGGGTGATGTAACCGACGATGGGGTCGGGCGGCACCGGTTTGCAGCATTTGGCCACGGCGGTCAACAGGTTGCCCACCCCCTCCACCAGGATGCCCGACGGCGCCCGCCCGGCGGCAGCCGGCCTCACGGCCAGCGGCGGCGGCTGCTCCGCCTCGGCCTGGGGCGCGACCTCCTCCTGGATCGCGGCGCCGATCTGGCGCTGGGCGACATCCCCCCGCCCTATCGCCGCAAGGAATTCCTCCAGCTTGTGGTAGCCGAATTTCTGCGCCAGCTTCTCATGCTTGACCGCTCCGGCGCCCAGGCGGTGCAGCTCCCGCTCCAGTTGCGCCCGGCCGTGGGACACGTCCTCTTCGAAATTCTGATACTTGAACCAGTGCCTCACCTTGGCCCGGGCGCGGGGGCTTTGCAGATAGCCCAGGGCCGGGTTGAGCCAGTCGCGGCTGGGGCTGCCCTGCTTGGCGGCAATGATCTCCACCCGCTGGCCGTTCTGCAGCTTGTAGTTGAGAGGGACCATGGCGCCGTCCACCCGGGCGCCGCGGCAGCGGTGCCCCAGGTCGGTGTGCACGCGGTAGGCGAAATCCACCGGGGTGGAGCCGGCGGGGAGGTCCATCACCTTGCCCTGGGGGGTCAGCACGTACACCTGATCCTGAAACAGCTCGCTCTGGAACTGCTCCACCAAGTCGCCGCTGTCCGCCACGTCTTCCTTCCACTCCAGGATGCGGCGCAGCCAGGCGATTTTTTCCTCGTACTTCGCGTCGCTTTTTCCGCCCTCCTTGTAGCGCCAGTGGGCGGCCACCCCCAGTTCCGCGTGCCGGTGCATATCGAAGGTGCGTATCTGCACCTCCACCGCCTTGTCTTCCGGGCCGATCACGGCGGTATGCAGGGAACGGTAGTCGTTGCTCTTGGGGTGGGAGATGTAGTCGTCGAACTCCCCGGGGATCGGCTGCCACAGGTTGTGCACCACGCCGAGGGCGGTGTAGCAGTCCTTCACGTCCTCCACCAGGATGCGCAGCGCGCGCACGTCGTACAGCTCGCTGAAGTCCAGGTGCTTGCGCTTCATCTTGTTGACGATGCTGTAGATATGCTTGGGCCTGCCGGTGACCTCCGCGCGGATCCCCGCCTGTTCCAGCTCGCGCCCGAGCTGCTCGGTCACCTGGGCGATGTAGCCCTCCCGGTCCACCCGGCGCTCGTCCAGCAGCCCGGCGACCTTCTTGTACAGCTCGGGCTCCAGGTAACGCAGCGAGAGGTCCTCCATCTCCCACTTGAGCTGCCATACCCCGAGACGGTTCGCCAGGGGCGCGAAGATGCCCTGGGTCTCCCGCGCGATCTGCCGTTGCTGTGCCTCGTCCGCCCGGCCCAGGCAGCGCATGGTCTGGGTACGCTCGGCCAGCTTGATGAGCACCACGCGGATGTCCTCCACCATGGCGAGCAACATCTTGCGCAGCCGCTCCGCCTGGGCATGGGCATCCTTTTCCCCAACGCCCTGGCTGTGGGCGTCGAGCTCGCTGAACTCGCGGATCTGCTCCATCCGCGTGATGCCCTCCACCAGCCGGGTAATGCCCGTGCCGAACAGGTCTTCCAGTTTCCGCGCCCAATCTTCCGCAAGGTCGGGTACCGCGTGCAGGATGGCGGCGCCGACGGTTTCGTGGTCCAGGCGCATGCTGGCCAATATCGAGCCCGCCCCCAGGGCGTGCTGCAGCAGCGGCACGCCGACCACGGTGGTGTGCGCGCCGTAAAGGGGCTCGGCGAAGCGGTAGGCCCGCAGGATCGTTTCGCCTTCCGCCGCGGGGAAATTTTGGGCAATGGAGGCGGCCCAGGCTGCAGGGTCTGGATTGTCCTGGCAGGCGGCGGAAGGAAGGGGATGACGCACGGAAACCATGGTTAAATTATGGCACGGATGGGGGTGCGCAGCAGAGGGGTTTTGCGCCGGGCGGGGGCTGCGCAACATCCATCTCCCGTTCCGCTCTGCGCCTCCGCGGCTAGCGAACGGCCCGATTCGGTCTCATTGCGCCCACCAATAGCGCCGGCCGGTCTCCCGGAAGGCGCTCGCCGTCGCGCCGGACGGGCCGTCGAAGCGCACCTCCACCGCGCCGCTGCGGTCGCTGCGGTAGAGCCTGCTGCCCAGGGCCCGGTAGCGCTGAACCACCTCTTTCTTGGGATGGCCGAAGCGATTGCGGTAGCCCACGGTGAACACCACCAGGGCGGGATTGACCCGACGCACGAACGCCTCCGACGAGGAACTCTTGCTGCCGTGGTGGGGCGCCACCAGCACGGTGGCCGGCAATGCCTCCGGCGCACGCTCCAGCAACCGGGCCTCCGTATCCCGCTGGATGTCCGCCGTCAGCAGCACGCTGCCGTAGGGGGAGGCGATTTTCAGCACGCAGCCCCTGGCGTTGTCCTTGAGATCGGCATCACGGTAGCTGGCGGCATCCGGGTGCAACAGGTCGAAGCGCACCCCGTCCCACTCCCAGCCCTGCCCGGCGACGCAATGCAGGACCCGCCCGGCGTGGGCCGGAATGGGGCTGGCGTCCGGCAGCGAGGAGGCCAGCCAGGCGACGGGGATGCCGTCCAGCACCGAAATCGCGCCTCCGCTGTGGTCCACGTCGTCGTGGGACACGATGAATCCGTCCAGGCGCTTCACCCCGCTGCCGCGCAGGTAGGGCAGGATGATGCGGTTGCCGCTGTCGGCCTCTTCGCCGAAACGAGGCCCGGCATCGTACAGCAAGGCGTGGCTCTGGGTCCGCACCACCACCGCAAGCCCCTGCCCTACATCCAGCACGGTGACCCACAGCGCGCCGTGGCCGGGGGCGGCGGGCAGGGCCAGGAACATCGGGGCGAGCCCGACCGCCCCCACCCATCTGGCGGGAAAACCCCTGGGCAGCAGCAGCCACAGAACGCCGACCGCCGCCGCCAGCGCTGTCCACACCGGAGGCGCGTGCTGCTGCCAGACTGCGTCCGGCATTTGGCTAAGCCATTCCAGCGCGGCCATGCACCACGCCATCACCTGGTGCGCCAGCAGCAGCGGAAAATCGAGCGGCAAAATGGCCCCCGCCAGGGTCAGCGGCACCACCCCCAGGCTGATAACCGGGATGGCGAAGGCATTGGCCAACGGCGAAACGATGGACACCTGCTGGAACATCAGCAGCAAGGCCGGCATCAGGCCGAGCGTCACCGCCCACTGCACGTTGGCCCACTCGCGCAACCAGTACAGCCGCCCGATGCGCCCGACGCCGACGTAAAGGATCACCGCCACCGCGCCGAACGAGAGCCAGAAACCGGGCGCGAATACCGCCCACGGGTCGAGCAGCACCACCACCAGCAAAGCCAGCGCCAGCACCGACGAAGCCGATCTGGCGCGCCCCAGCCACAACGCCGCCGCCACCACGGAAAGCATGTACAGGGTACGCTGGGTTGGCACGCCGAAACCCGACAGCAGCGCGTAGAGCAAAGCAGCCAATGCGCCCGCCACGGCCGCCGCCTTGCGTGCCGGCAGGCGCAGGGTGAGTATCTGGCTGCGCCGCCACAGGCCGTACACCAACGCAAAAGCCAGGCTGGAGATCATGGTGACGTGCAGCCCGGAGATGGACATCAGGTGGTTCACTCCGGTACGCAGGAACACCTTCCACTGTTCCGGGGAAATCGCGTTCTGCTCGCCCACCGCCAGCGCCTTGAGTACGCCGGCGTAGGGCCGCTCGCCCAGCACAGCCTGAAACCGCCGGACCACCCGCTCGCGCAGCATTTCGACGATATAACCGGGGCGATAGACGTGTTCCGCCAAGCGGCGGTTGCCGTCCTCCTGGCGCACATAGCCGGAGGCGCGGATGTTGCGCTCCAGCAACCACGCCTCGTAGTCGAAGCCGTAGGGGTTGGCGTTGCCGTGGGGGCGCTTGAGGCGCACCGTCAGGCGCCAGCGCTGCCCCGGGCGGACCTCACCGACCGCCGCCTCCCGCCGGTCCCGGAAGCCGCGGCTGTACCAGGCGAGCTGGATATGGCGCGGGACCGCGGCCTGCGGCGTCAGCACCCGCTCCACGTCGAACTCGAAACCGGTTCCCCGCTCCCCGTGCCGGGGCAGGCCGGCCACCACCCCCACCAGTTGGATGTCCTTGCCCTCCCACTGCGGGGGCAAGGCGTCGGACAGCCTGATATCGGCCATCAGGGCGGCCCAGAAGAACCCCAGGGCGAGGAAGAACCCGCCGAACAAGGCCCGCCGGGCCAGGGCCAGCGGCAAACCCGCCGCAGCCGGCAGGCGCCATGCCGCCAGCAGCACGACGGGCAGCAGCCAGCCCCAGGCCAGTCCGGGCAAGGCCGGCTGTTGCTGCAGGAGCCAGATACCGGCGACGAAGGCGAGGATATTGCTGCGCATGGGGCAGGGGCCACGGAAAAGGGGCGGACGGCACCATTCTACATGACGGGCGCATGGCGCGGGAATTAGGGGCGGCGCAAAAACTTGAACGGCTGTTTCAGTTTGTTGCTGACGCCCTTGAGCGCCTCGAACCACAGGATGCCGCCCACCCCGGCCGCCCCGCACAGGGCCAGGTCGGTCCCGTGCAACAGGCCCAGGTGGAACAGGTCCCGCAGCATGGGCTGGTACAGCACCAGACCCAGAACCCCCAACGCGCCCCCCACCACCCACCACAGGGCGGCGTTGGGCACGGCCAGGGCCTGGAGCAGGGTGCGCGACCAGGAACGGTTGGTGAGGATCAGCGCCAGGTTGGCGACCACCAGGGTGCAGAAGGCCAGGGCGCGGGATTCCAGCTCGCCCTGGCCGCGACCCAGGGCCACCCCGTACACCGCCGCCACCATGACCAGCACGGACAGCCCCTGCAGCAGGCTTAAGGCCAATACCCAGCCCCCGAAGATGGGCTCGTCCGGCTTGCGCGGAGGCCGCAGCATCAGCCCCCGTTCCTCGCCCTCCGCCTCGAACACGATGGAGCAGGCGGGGTCGATGATCAGTTGCAGGAACACGATGTGCACCGGGGAGAACACCAGGGGCCAGCCCAGCAGCAGCGGGATCAGGGCGATCCCGGCGATCGGCACGTGGACCGCCAGGATGTAGGCCATGGCCTTCTGCAGATTGTCGAAGATGCGGCGCCCCAGCCTCACCGCCTGCACGATGGAGGCGAAATCGTCGTCCAGCAGCACCAGGGAGGCGGCCTCCCGCGCCACGTCGGTGCCGCGCCCGCCCATGGCGATGCCGATATGGGCGGCCTTCAGGGCGGGGGCGTCGTTCACCCCGTCCCCGGTCATGGCCACCACCTCGCCGTTGGCCTTGAACGCCTCCACCAGGCGCAGCTTCTGTTCCGGCACCACCCGGGCGAACACATGGGCGGTCCGGATGCGCTCGCGCAGATCGCCCTCGCTCAACTGCCCCAGTTCGTCGCCGCTGACGATGCCGCCGTCCAGGGCCAGCCCCGCCTGCCGCGCCACGGCCCGGGCGGTGCCCGGATAGTCGCCGGTGATCATCACCACCCGGATGCCGGCGCTGCGGCATTCCCGGATGGCGTCGGGCACGGCGGGGCGCACCGGGTCCGCCAGTCCTACCAGGCCCAGCAGCTCGAACTCGAAGCCGTGCTGGATCTCCGGCCACTGCTCGCCGCGAAACGCGGCCCGGGCCACCCCCAGGACCCGCAGGCCCTCCTCCGCCATGGCATTGGTCCGGCGGGTGAGTTCCTGTTGCCGGGCGAGGTCCAGGTGGCACAAGTCGGCGATCGCCTCCGGCGCCCCCTTCGCCGCCACCACGTATTGGTCCCGGTCGGTGGCCTTCCACACGTGGGAGATGGCCAGCATCTCCCGGCTCAGGGAATATTCGTGGACCAGGGTCCAGTCCGCGTGCAGGTGCTCGGTGTCGGCCAGATAACGCTCGCCCAGCCCATGAAAGGCCTGTTCCATGGGATCGAACGGCTCGATCTCGCTGGCCAGGATGCTGAACTCCACCAGTTCGTGGAACCGCTCCGGCAAGGGGTCGCGCCGGGCGTAGTCCACCTCGTGGTATTCGCCCTGGGCGCTCAACTTGGCCACCGCCATGCGGTTGAAGGTGAGGGTGCCGGTCTTGTCCACGCACAGCACCGTGGCCGCCCCGAGGGCCTCGATGGCCGGCACCCGCCGCGTCAGCACCCGCCGTTGCGAGATGCGCCAGGCGCCCAGGGCGAGGAACACGGTGAGAATCACCGGGAACTCCTCGGGCAGGGTGGCCATGGCCAGGGTGATGCCCGCCAAAAGTCCGTTCAGCCAACTGCCCCGGGTCAGGCCGTACAGCGCCACCACCAGGATGCACAGCGTCAGGCCGGCCAGGGCGAAATTGCGCACCAGACGCGCGGTCCCGCGCTGCAGCGGGGTCGCCTCCGGCTCCAGTTCCCCCAGGGTCTTGCCGATCCGGCCGATCTCGCTGTGGATGCCGGTGGCCAGCACCCGGGCCATGCCCTGCCCCTGCACCAGCACCGTGCCGGAGTAGACGAAGGGCAGGTCGTCGCCCCCGGGCGGGCCCTGTTCCAGGACGCCGTCCCAGGACACCTTGCGCACCGGCACCGACTCCCCGGTGAGCAGCGACTCGTCGGCCAGCAGATCGCTGCAGGAGAGCAGCACCGCGTCCGCCGGCACCCGGTCCCCCTCCGCCAGGACCAGCAGGTCGCCGCGCGCCACCTCGCGCCCGGCGATGCGCCTGCGCTGGCCGTCCCGGATCACCAGCGCACGCGGGCTGGTGAGATCGCGCAGCGCCTCCAGCACCCGTTCGGTCTTGCTCTGCTGGTAGATGGTGATGCCCATCACCACCAGCACGAAGCCCAGCAGCATGAGGGCCTCGCGCACGTCGCCCAGCAGGAGGTAAATCACCCCCGCCGCCACCAGCAGCAGGAACATGGGCTCGCGCAGCACCTCCCAGGCGATGACGCCCAGGCCCCTGCCCTTGGCCGACGGCAACTGATTATACCCTTCCTGCGCGAGCCGTGCCGCGGCCTCCGCTTCGGAAAGACCGGCGAAGCTCTCCTCGGGCTGACTAGGGTGCACCTGGCGAATCCTCCGCTTCCATGGACACGGTATAGCGCAAACGGGCCGGGATATGCAAAAATGACTACAGAAATCGCCCTATCCGGGCGGAAGATCCCAGCGGGGAAACGGCGGCAAAGTGCCCAGAAAGTATTTCAGGAAGTACCTGCCCAGCCACGACGCCGTCAGGCAGCATCGGTTCATCAGGCTGTTCGGACCGATCCTGCACCATCACAATCTGTGGCACCTGAACCGCCGCTCGGTGGCCGGCGGGGTGGCGGTAGGGGCCTTCACCGGCCTCATCCCGGGCCCGGTGCAGATGATCTCGGCCGCCATCCTGGCGGTGGTGTTCCGGGTCAACCTGCCGGTGGCGGTGGCGACCACCTGGTACACCAACCCCTTCACCGCGTTCCCCCTGTACTACCTGGCCTATCGCATCGGCAAGCTGGTCACCGGCAAGGGGGCGCACAGCCTGCCCCACCTTTCCTTCGACTGGCGAAGCGGCAACCTGCTGGACTACGGGCCCGCCTTCCTCCAGTGGCTGGGCTCCCTGGGCGAACCCTTCCTGGTGGGCACCCTGATCCTGGCCAGCCTGCTGTCCGTTTTCGGCTATTTCCTGGTGCGCCTGCTGTGGCGCATGTACGTGGTGGCCTACTGGTACCGGCGGCGCCGGCGGCGGCTGGCGCCGAAGGCCTGAGGGTGGCGAGCCCGTGCTGCACGGGTTGCCGCACCAGGGTAATCAACGACAGAACGGGGCGTGCACGGCGCGTGTTGCTTTAGGAAATAAACAGCCCCGCGGCAAGCCGCGGGGTATTTACTCCTGATGGTTGTTACGTCTACGCCCCAACGGGAGGGGAATCCGACCCTGAGAGATTGAAACTCAGGCTGGTGGGCGGCGGGCCGGCCAGACCCGCAGCCGGCGACAGGCGCCGAATTTCCGTTATGTCCATATCCTGACACAAGGGCGGCAAAAGGTTCTTGCGGCGCACCCTTCGGGGCTACGGCCACCGTGCTGGCGGGATTGGCTGCACGTTTCTTGGCGAAGGTGCCGCGCATTACTTGGGTTCGTCAAAAAAACATCTCGCATAATGACAATCGGGTGTTATTATCCCGAATAGCATTTATTGCGGGCCCTTCCGGCCGGAGATTTCTATGGCCGCCACCGTCAACCTGGATTTATCTCGCCTCCGTGGACTCGATCCGGGTTCGAGGTCCTCGTCTTGCGATTCCTTCGTGAAAGCCTTGCTCATCGACGCGATATTCCAAAGGAGTTTCAACAATGCCAGGCTGCGGCCGAGATGATGACGGCGTTAACCATAGGATATCAGGCATGATCCTATTTCGCTCCCCTCGCGCTTTCAGGAGCAATAGAAAACCGTGACCTGCCCCTGAGATGTCCACTGCAACGCCGCTCCACCCGCGTCGGCGCCGCCCCGATCCACCGCGGCTCCCGACGCGAAAGGCTGAGAAACGATGAGACTGCCTATCCTTTTCCGCCGCGCCCTGCTGGCCCTGATCCTGAACCTG
>JAJZUU010000042.1 GCA_021848325.1 Pseudomonadota bacterium
CGAATCCGCGCGTCTGCGGCGTTGCGAGCCTTGCCAATGGAATGACCATTGGCCGCGGCTCGCGCCTTGCATCCATCGCGGATTCGCCGCAACAAATGTCCAAGTTATTATTTCTCGACGCCTAAGGAATTATCTTTATGTCCCTAATGATTACCGATGAGTGCATCAACTGCGACGTGTGCGAGCCCGAGTGCCCCAACGGCGCCATTTCGCAGGGCGACGAAATCTATGTGATCGACCCGAACCTGTGCACGGAATGCGTCGGGCATTACGACACGCCGCAGTGCCAGGAAGTCTGCCCGGTGGACTGCATCCTCGTCGGCAAGGAAGAGAGCAAAGAAGAACTGCAGGAAAGGTACGCGGTGCTCTCGGGCCAGAAAAGCGCATCCGCCTGAGGAAAGGGCAAGACCTCCAGCGGCCGGGCATTGGTGCGGCGCACCTCCATCGGACGGGGGCGCCGCGTTGCGTTGGCTCCTAGGAGCCTGTCGGACTTAAAGGAAATCGGCTGCAAATCCGCCTGACCGGTCCATATTTCGCCGCTTTTTTGGTCAATAGAACGGCTATTGACCTGCAAAATCGACAAAATCTGTCCTCGACCAGCCGAATTTTGCGAGCAGCCGCTACGCGGCTTGCCTGCCTGGCCCGCTTCGCTTCGATTCTTCAAATCCGACAGGCTCCTAGGCGCTGGCGGCGAGCATCTCGGCCGGCTCGAACGCCAGTGAATTCTCGAAATGCTGGCGCAGGATGGCGAGTTCGTCCATTTGCTGCGTGATGCCGCTTTCCATGTGTTCCAGTTCGGCGATCCGGTCTTCCAGGGTATCGGTCGCCTTGTGGATGCGCTTGATGCTCTCCAGACGGCGGCGCAACTGCAACTGGTGCTCGCGCACCTGGGTCTCCATGGGCGCCATGATGGCCTTCAGCCAGTTTTCCACGTCCCGGTTGGCGATTTCGTAGACGTGCACCACGCGGCTGGCCATGGTCTCGAAAAATTTTGAGGTGAGCGAGAACTGCTCGTTGGTGAGCATGGTCAGGGTGTTGAAGTGCTCGTTGTAGGCTTTCTCCAGACGGGCCAGTTCCTTGGTGTATTTCAGGGTGGAGAATGGCGCCGGCAGGATCGGGTTCAGACCATGTTCCTCGCTGAACTTGCGGTACATCGCGTCCATCATGGTCTTGATTTCTTCGATCTGGCGGGCGGATTTTTCGATGTTCTCGTTCACGTCCCTGAAAAACCCGTTCATGGCGTCGCGGATACCCTTGGTAAAGCGGCTGCTCACCATGGCCATGCGGGTGTCTTTGACCTGGGTCTTTAGGGCGTCCATCCCCAGATAGGTGAACAGGATGTTGGTCTGCTGGGAGAACACGCTGCGCAAGGCCTGGAAGCGCTGGAGCCCCCGCTCGAAGTCCTCCTTGTCCTTCTTGACCTTGCTCATCATGTGCTCGATCACGTCCTCGTTCTTGCCGCGCAGGGCCTTGAGCTCCTCCAGTTGCTCGCGCACGCTGGCGATCCGGGCTTCCAGGATGGAACGGGTGGCGCGGAACATGTCCTCGATCTCGCTCTGGGTATTGTCGCGCACGATTTCCTGCTTGGAAGGGATGAGCTCGTCGGTGAGCGCCTTTTCCAGGGCGGGCAGCCGGCTCTTGGCCAGCAGCGCCGCGTCCTGGTTGACCTTCGCCAGTAGCCCTTTCTGGGCGGACACGGGGAACACCTGCGCGGGACTGATCCCGAGCAGCTCGGCACTGGCCCGCGCCTGATGGGCGATTTCGTCGTCGATCTGTTCCTGCGTCTTCAACTCGTCCCACAATCCGTCAATCTTGTTCATCACCACCAGGCGGCCCTTGTGGCGGCCCTGGGCGTTGCCGATGTGGTTGCGCCACACCTCGATGTCGGTCTTGGTGACCCCGCTGTCCGCGGCCAGGATGAACAGCACCGCGTGGGCGTTGGGTAACAGGTTGAGGGTCAGTTCCGGTTCGGTGCCGATGGCGTTGAGCCCGGGGGTGTCCAGGATCACCAGCCCCTGCTGCAGCAGGGGATGCGGGAAATTGATGACGGCATGGCGCCAGCAGGGGATGTCCACCGTGCCATCTTGATGGATGGTGAGCGCGCTGTCCCGATCGCTTTCGTCATACATGCCGACGCGCTTGGCCTCCTCCACGGAGACGCGCTTGGTCTGGCTGACGTGGCGGAAGGCCTCAATCATCCCTTCGCCGGAACTCACATCCAGCGGCAACACCTTCCACTCGTCCAGGTAGCGCTTGTATTCCGTGGTGGTGGTGTCGGTGGCCCGGGTCTCGATGGGCAGCAACTGGATGCAGGGTTCCCGGCTGCCGTCGTGCAGCAGCTCGGTCGGGCACATGGTGGTGCGGCCGGCGCTGGACGGGAGGATGCGCTGCTTGTAGCCGGCGAAAAAGATGGCGTTGATGAGTTCCGACTTGCCCCGGGAAAATTCGGCGACGAAGGCGACATTGAGCTTGTCCTCGCTCAGCCGGTCCAACAGTTGCTGTATCCGCAGGTCGGTCTGGGCGTCGTTGATTTCCTGCTCGCTAAGCCAGTTGCGGTAATCGCCGATGCTGCCGGATAAATCGCCGCGCCAAGCGCTGTAGGCTTCGAAGTGGGCGACGAGATTGTCGGTAGTCATGGTTCCCCCGTGAACAGGAATGAGTCTGCGCCTAATGTATCACAACGCATAAAATATTCAATGAAATCTGTGGGCATTCCGGGTGTTAGTTTGCGTCAAGTGTAAATAAGTTGGTAAAACCCACTGATTTCGCGCTTGTTGCCAAGTTTGGCTGCCCCGCGGCATGACTAGCAAATTGCATGCCACCTATCGCCGGCATCAAGTCTGGCATCTCGGGCAGTAGCACGTGGAACGTTGCCCCTGGCGCACCTCGGCGATGGGGCGGCCGCAATGCGGGCAGGGCAGTCCGGCGCGCCCGTATACGCCGTATTGCTGCTGAAAATAGCCGGGGGCCCCGTCGCTTCCGACGAAATCTCGAAGGGTGCTCCCTCCCGCCGCGATGGCCAGTCGCAGCGTTTCCCTGACGGCGTCCGCCAGAATCCCATAGCGTTTCCTGCCGATGCGACGGGCCGGCGTTTGCGGCCGGATGCCCGCCCGGAACAAGGCCTCGTTGGCGTAGATGTTGCCCACCCCCGCCACCACCCGACCATCCATGAGCACCTGCTTGATGCTGGCCGTGCGCGCCCGGGTTTGGCGGTAGATCCAATCGCCGCCGAACTCGGGGGAAAGGGGTTCGATGCCCAGCCCGGCAAGCAGGGGGTGACGCAGGGCGTCAGTTTCTGTCCATAGCACGGCACCGAAGCGCCGCGGGTCGCGCAGCCGCAGCAGCGTGCCGTCGTCCAGGGCCAGGTCGAAGTGATCGTGTTTTCCCGGCGGACTCGCCGCCGGCAGGATGCGCAGGCTGCCGGACATGCCCAGGTGGAGGATCAGCCAACCCCCGCTGCAGTCCACCAGAAGGTACTTGCCGCGCCGGGAAACGCCCCGGACCAGCCGGCCGGGCAGCCGTGCGGAAAGTTCCGGGGCGACCGGCCAGCGCAGGTTGGGATTGCGCACGGTGACCCCCGCCACGCGGCGACCCGTGAGGTGGGGTTCCAGGCCGCGCCGGGTAATTTCGACTTCGGGCAGCTCGGGCATGGCTCAGGCAGGGGCGGCGCCGCGCCGGTCCGCCCCCCGGCCGACCTCGGCTCCGTCCGCGCTGCCGCGGGCGGGGTCGAGCAGGCGCGCGCCCATTTGCGCCGGAAAGTGGTATTCCATGTTTTCGTCTTCCCGCAGCAGCACCAGTTCGGGTTTCCTTCCGAGGACCGCGATCGGGATGCCGCGGCCGTCGCTCAGGTGGAGCAGGATGTGCTCCAGGGTCTTGCCCCCGGAGTAGGGCTGAGTCACCAGGCCGGAGGCGAGTTGCCACTCTTGTGCAAACTGGTTCAAGCGGTCCTGATCGAGTTCGGGGCGCGCGGGGTTGGCGCTCCACCTGCCCCGGACCCGGGTCAGCTTCAGCGCGGGGAAATCGAAGCCCACCGGTATATCGCCAGCGGCCAACAACTGCTTGCTGGCGTAATCCGCGGCCGGGGCGGCGGCCGCGGCGAAATAGCGGGGATCCACCAGATACACCCAGTTGCCGTCCCCCACATACTGCTTCTGGCTGATCGGGCTGAACCCCCCGAAACGAAATACCTGGCGCTCCAGGGTCAGGGTCAGCAGGGGTTTGTCCAATCCGAACCGCGCGAGATCCGTCGCGGCCAGGCGTTCCTTGCTGCGGGCGCCGAGGACGCCGAGGACCTGCTCCACCTTGAAGGCGTCCGCCCGCGTGCGGAAGGGGGCGGCGACGAACCACTCCCGCCCCCGCTTCTCCAGCTTGACGGTCGGCTGATCCTGCGGCGCGATCGCGATTCGGCGGACATCGGCGGGGGGCGTGGCGGAGAGCGCGAATTCGGGCTGCGATGCCTGCCTGGGCCGCAAGTAGGCAAACAGTCCGAGGCCGACCACCAGGGCGAGCAGGAGCAGATTCAGGAGCATGCGCGACTTCATGGGAAAGGCCGTGTCACCGTCTGCGCCGCCGCCAGATGATCCCGCCGGTGGCCAGGAACAGGAGCGGCAACGCGATCAGGAATCCGATGGAGATCACGCCGGCGGCAATGCGGCTCAGGCTGAGGCTGCCATCCACGGTGGGGCGGGGCTGGATGGTGATGAGTTTGTCGGCGCCGGTCAGCCAGTTGACGATGTTTACCCCCAGGTCCAGGTTGCCGGCGTTGCCCAGGTAGGTGTTGGACAGAAAAGAGCCGGTGCCGATCACCACCATGCGCTGGTCCTTGTCGTCCGTCTTCCGCTCCATGGTCACGCCGATGGTGACCGGCCCGGCCACGTCCTGGGTCTTGTCGAAGACGGGGTTGTGATCCGGTGCGGCGCTCGATACCCAGCCGCCGGGCGCGACCTCCAGCAGCGGGGTGACGTGCCATCCCTTGCCTTCGCTGGTACCGATCTGCCGGGCAAAGGGAAAAACGGTGATCAGGTTGAAGTTGCGCGTGATGGGATGGTGGCCGTAGACGGTGGCGAGCGCCCAGGTGGGCGGCAAGTTCAGGCGCTGCGCGGCCGGGTCCACCACCGTGCCGGGGGAGAGAATCAGCCCAAGCTGCTCGGCCAGAGGCTGCAACCCGTGCAGCGGTTCCGGGTCGATCAGCCATAGCAGGTTGCCTCCCTGGCTGACGAAGCGCCTGATTTTGTCCACCTCGCCGGCAAGCACGTCCACCTGGGGCGCTGCGATCACCAGCAGGCCGGCATTGGCGGGCACCCCCTGGGCCGCGGCCAGGTTGAGGGGGCTGATCTTGAACCCCTTGTTCTGCAACTGCCTGCCGAACTCGCCCAGGTCGCTGTTGGCCACACCGTCCAGTTTCCGCTCGCCGTGTCCGTCCAGGTACATGACGAGGGGTTGACGGTCGCGCTCGAGGCGCATCAGCAGGTTGGTGAGGGCCATCTCGTTGAGGGTGGTGAGGTGCTCGCTCAGCTTGCCATGGGTCACCACCAGTTCGCCGTTCACCTGTACCCCGGCCTCCTTGGTCTGCTGCGGTTGTTCGACGGGGTCGACGAATTTCAGCGTGAGATCGGGCTTGGCCCGCTGGTAAGGGGCCACGAACTCGCGGATGACGCTCCGTATATCGCCCAGGCGCGGATCCCTCTTGGTGGCATAAGCGGTGATGGTGACCGGTCCTTCGATCCGCGCCAACACATTGCGCGTGGCCTGGCTGATGGAATTGCGGGCACCCTCGGTGACGTCCCACTGCTGGTGGTAGTCGCGGCTCAGATAGGCGAGCAGGCCCGCCAGGGCGAGGAACAGCACCACGAACAGGCCGTTTTGTGCCAGCAGTTGCAGGCGTAATTTCTTGTCGATATACATGGTCACCCGCGCAGCCGGTCCCGATCCAGGCGGCGCACGGATAGGACCAGGAAAGTTGCGATGAACAACAGAAAATAGGCGACGTCCGCGGTATCGATCAGGCCGCGATTGAACGGCTCGAAATGATTGAGCAGGGAAAGGTAGCGCAAGGCGCTATCGCCGTCCGCGGCGGACAGGTTGATCAGCCACAGGCCGAGCAGGGCGCCCAGGCCTCCGACGGCGGCGATAATCGGCTGTGCGGTCAGACTGGAGATGAACAGCCCCAGCGCCGCAAAGCTTGCGGCAAGCAGGGTGATGCCCAGCACGTTGCTGAGCAGCAGGCCGATATCCAGCGTGCCCCCCGCGTACAGGGAAAGGGCCATCGCCACCAGGAGGCCGATGATGGTGAACAGAAACAACATCAGGCCGACAAACTTGCCGAGCACGATCTCGGTCATGGAAACGGGAGCGGAGATCAGC
This sequence comes from Pseudomonadota bacterium, assembly GCA_021848325.1. Classification (GTDB taxonomy): domain Bacteria; phylum Pseudomonadota; class Gammaproteobacteria; order Burkholderiales; family JAJZUU01; genus JAJZUU01. The sequence goes on from JAJZUU010000042.1 coordinate 6,364, forward strand.
AGGGCAAGGGTCTGGTGGCGCCGCTCTTCGCTCAGCAGGCGCATGCTGATGATGGGGACCACCATCAGCAGCACCATCGCGGCGCCGCCGAACAAGGGTGCCACGATCACCTCGGTGATGCCCGGGGGGTTGGCCAATTGCACAAGTTGCGGCTGGATGGCGATGAAGGCGTCCACCTGGCTCAGGAAGAGGTAGGCGGCAACCAGGTTGAGCACCGCCAGGATGGTCCAGGCCAAAGGGGAACTGAACAGGGATTTCAAGTCCTTGAAGGCGATGGTGAAGATCATGGATTTTCCGTTTCTTGCCAGATTGGCCGCTGCCGCGTCATTCGGAAGCCGTCCCGTCCGGGGCGGGCTGGAGGCGCTCGTTCTCCTCCCTCTGGGTGAGGTGCACGAACACGTCCTCCAGGCTGGTCTGCGCCGGGCTCAGCAGATACAGCCCCCATTCCTTGGCGACAGAGGCGCTCACCAGCCCCGCCGTGGGATCGTCTTGCGGCGCAAAGTGGATCAGGAAACGGTTGTCCGCAGCCACCTCCACTCTGCCGACGCCCTTCAGCTCGGCAAGCTGGCCGGGCTCCGGCGGCCGGTGCAGGCCCACCAGGAGCGTTTCGCCCTGCCGGAAACGCCTCAGCGCATCGATGGTATCGCTGTACACCAGCCGCCCCTGGTGCATAATCTGCACCCGGTCGCATACGCTTTCCACCTCCGGCAGGATGTGGGTGGACAGGATCACGCTGTGCTCGCCCCCCAATTCCCGGATGAGGGAGCGGATTTCGCGGATCTGGATCGGGTCCAGCCCCACGGTGGGCTCGTCCAGGATCACCACTTCCGGGTTGTGGACGATGGCCTGGGCGATGCCCACCCGTTGTTGATAGCCCTTGGAGAGGCTGCCGATCAGCCGCTGGCGCACCTGGGTGAGCCCGCACAGGGTGGTAGCCCGTTCAATCGCCTGCCCCAGCGCGGACTGCTCGACTCGGTGCAGCCTGGCGGCGAGGCGCAGGTATTCCTGGACGGTGAACTCGCGGTACAGAGGTGGGGTCTCAGGTAGGTAGCCGATTTTAGCCTTGGCGGCCTTGGGCCGGTCCAGCAAGTCGATACCGCAGATCTGGATGCTTCCCCCGCTGGGGGCCAGATTCCCGCTCAGCATCTGCATGGTGGTGGACTTGCCGGCGCCGTTGGGCCCGAGAAAACCGAGCACCTCTCCTCGCTTGAGCTCGAAGCTGACCTCACGTACCACCGCCCGGTGGCCGTAATTACGGCTAAGTGCCTTGGCGCACAGGGTAAGGGGCGCGGTCGAGGGTTCCATGGGTGCGGAGGCGCGAGTATTCTGTAGGAGTGACTTGTTTTGCTTGTTAACTATACCCTAATATGTCGGGGACAATGAAGAATCCGCGTACCGCGTGTTTTTCTGAACATGCCGCCCGGCCCGGGTAACCACCGCGAAAAACTCCCATATGGATTTCAGACTTTCGGCGTTAGCTCCCGTGCTATTAGTCACGGCCGCCTGTGCTCAAGTTCCGCAGAAACCGGCTACGCCGCCCAAGCCGGCCGCGCCGGCGCAGGCCGCCGCCCCGGCGCGGCACCCCGCGGCTCCGGTCGAGGCGAAACCGGCATCCCCGGCGCTGCCCAAGCAGGAATTGACCTCGCAGATACTGTATGAACTGCTGTTGGGAGAGATCGCCGGCCAGCGCGGTCACCTCACGCTCGCCAGTGACGCTTACCTGGACCTGGCGAAGCGGACCCGTGACCCGCGCATCGCCCAGCGTGCCACGGAGGTGGCGCTTTACTCCAGGTTGCCTCAGCAGGCGCTGGAGGCGGCGAAGTTGTGGCTCGACCTCGCCCCGGATTCCGAGCCGGCGCGGCAGACCGTGGCGGTGTTGCTGGTCAGCGCCGGCAAGCTGACCGAGGCGCGGCCCTACCTGGAGAAACTGCTGGCCGCTGAAGGCGGCAACCCGGGGATGGCTTTCCTGCGGCTGAACGGGCTGCTGGCCAAGCAGCAGGACAAAAAGGCCGTGCTGGAGTTGGTGACGGGACTGGCCAAATCCTACGGCCAGCTTCCGGAAGCGCATTTCGCCGTGGCCCAGGCCGCCTGGGCGGCCGGGCGAATGGACCTCGCCCGCTCGGAGAGCGCCGAGGCCATGAAGCTCAGGCCCGACTGGGAAATGGGGGCGCTATTCCGCGGGGCGCTGTTACAGCAGACCTCGGTCGCCACGGCGCTGGCCTATTACCGGGATTTCCTGCAGCGCTTCCCGGCGGCCAAGGAAGTGCGGCTGGGGTATGCCAGGCTGCTGGTGAACGACAAGCAATTCGCGGCGGCGCGGGAACAGTTCCGGCAAGTGCTCCAGAGCGCGCCCGACAGCCCGGAGGTCAATGTGGCGGTCGGGCTCCTGTCCATGCAGCTCAAGGATTACGACGCCGCCGAAGACTATCTCAAGCGGGCGCTCGCGCTGGGCTACAAGGATCCGGATGTGGTGCGGCTGTACCTGGGCCAGCTTAACGATGAGCGCAAGCGTTTTCCGCAGGCCCTGGAGTGGTACGGCAGCATTGGGCCGGGCCCCGTGTACTTTTCCGCCCAGGTCAGATATGCCGCAGTGCTGGCCGGGGAGGGCAAGCTTGCCGAGGGCCGCAAGCACCTGCATCAGATAGTGGCGACCAGCAATCAGCAGCGGGTACAGCTGATCCAGGCCGAGGCGCAACTGCTGCGGGAAGCCCATGCCTACCAGGAGGCCTACGACGTACTGAGCCGCGCCCTGGACAAGCTGCCGAATCAACCGGACCTACTCTACGACCGGGCCATGGCTGCGGAAAAGATCAACCGGCTGGACGTGGCGGAGCAGGATCTGCGCAAATTGATCCAGCTCAAGCCGTATCACGCCCAGGCGTACAACGCGCTGGGCTACACCCTGGCGGACCGCACCACGCGCTACAAGGAAGCGCTGGAGCTGATCAGCAAGGCGCTGGAGCTCGCCCCCGGCGACCCCTTCATCATGGACAGCATGGGCTGGGTACAGTACCGCATGGGCAACTACGACAAGGCCGTGGACTTCCTGAAACACGCCTACGCCGGCCGCCCGGACCCGGAAATCGCGGCGCACCTGGGCGAGGTGCTTTGGGCGCAGGGCAAGCGGGACGAAGCGAAGAAAGTCTGGCAGGACTCGCTTAAGGAAAATCCCGACAGCGAGGCCTTGTTGACCGTCATCAAAAAGTTCGGGCAGTAGGGGGGCATGGCCGTAAACCCGGATGGGCTGCGGGCCTGCCCTTTCTCCGTCCGGTTCGCGCGTAGCCTCGCCTGGTTCCTGGCGCTCGCCCTGGGGGGCTGCGCCACTCTGCCGCCCCCGTCGCCACTCCCTTCCGCGGCGCGGCTTGAGACGCCGTTGCAGATAAAAAGCTTCCATCTGTCCGGTCGAATCGGGACGAAGTACCAGGGAGAAGGATTTTATGGAAATCTGCGCTGGCGCCACAGCCCGTCGGCGGACGAGATTTTCATCCTCTCCCCTCTCGGTCAGGGGGTGGCGCAGATCGTGCAGGACGCCTCCGGCGTCACCCTCACCACTTCCGAGCCCCGCGTCTACCACGCCGAGGATGCGGAAGACCTGACCATGGAGGTACTCGGCTGGCGCCTGCCCCTCGCCGGCTTGCGCTACTGGGTACTGGGGTTGGCGGCGCCCGGTTCCGCGGCCGCCGTCTCCCGGGACGCCTCCGGCCGGCCGGCGCGGCTTGTCCAGGACGCGTGGCAAATCGACTATCAGGGTTTCGAGGCGGTGCGCGGCGTGTCCCTGCCCAGGAAGATCGAGATGCGGCGCGGCGAGCTGGAGATCAAGCTGGTCGTCGACCGCTGGGACATTGCGGACAGATAAGGGCTCGCCGATGAATAATTTGGCCAAGTCATTGCTTAGCGAGCCCTAAAATGCGGCAGTTCTATCCCGCCCCCGGAAAACTCAACCTGTTCCTGCACGTGGTGGGCCGCCGCCCGGACGGCTACCACCTGCTGCAAAGCGTGTTCCGTTTCATCGACTACGGCGACAACCTGCAATTCCGCGTCCGGGAGGACGGCATCGTCACACGCTCGAATCCCCTGCCCGGCGTGCCGTCGGAGCGCGACCTGTGCGTCCGTGCGGCAAGACTTTTGCAGCGGCACACCGGCTGCCGCCTGGGGGTGGAGATCGCCCTGGACAAGCGACTGCCTCTCGGGGGCGGCCTGGGGGGAGGGAGTTCCGATGCCGCCACCACCCTGCTCGCGCTCAACCGGCTGTGGGGGCTCGGTTTGAGCCGGGGGACGCTGCAGCAACTGGGGCTGCAACTGGGGGCCGATGTGCCGGTATTCGTGTTCGGCCGCAGCGCCTTTGCCGAAGGGGTCGGGGAACGGCTGCAGGAGGTGTCGCTCGCGCCCGCCTGGTACGTGATCCTGGTGCCGCCGGTGCCGGTCTCCACCGCGGAGGTTTTTGCCGCCCCGGAATTGACAAGAGACACGATTCCGATCAAAATGTCGGACTTTTCGATACAGCACGGACACAACGATCTAGAGGCCGTTGTGTGCCGGAAATACCCGGCGGTTGCCGAACACTTGGCATGGCTCAAGGGTTACGGCGACGCCAGGATGACGGGCTCGGGCGGTTGCGTGTTCGCGGGCTATGCGACGGAGGCGGAGGCGGGCTCGGTGCTTGCGCAAAAGCCCCACGGTATGGTCGGGTTCGTTGCGCGCGGCCTGGACCGGCACCCGCTTCTGGATTTCGCTCAATGAGTGCTTTATTGGGGAGTCGCCAAGTGGTAAGGCACCGGATTTTGATTCCGGCATTCGTAGGTTCGATCCCTACCTCCCCAGCCCCACTTTGATTATTGGCTACACTGAAGCGACAAAGCGTGTGACGAGTGCACGCTTTTTTGTTTTATAAGGGAATCGGCGTGGCTTACGACAGCATGATGGTCTTTACCGGCAACGCGAATCCCAAGCTTGCCGAAGACGTGGTGCGATACCTCAACATCCATTTGGGGCGGGCGACGGTTGGCCGCTTCAGCGATGGCGAGGTGATGGTGGAGATCCTCGAGAACGTCCGCGGCAAGGACGTCTTCGTGTTGCAGTCCACCTCCATGCCGACCAACGACAACCTGATGGAGGTGATGGTGATGGTGGACGCGCTGAAGCGCGCCTCCGCCGGACGCATCACCGCAGCCATCCCCTATTTCGGCTACGCACGCCAGGATCGCCGGCCGCGCTCGGCACGGGTGGCCATCACCGCCAAGGTGGTGGCCGACATGCTCACCGGGGTCGGCATGGACCGGTTGCTCACCATGGATCTGCACTCGGACCAGATCCAGGGGTTCTTCGACATCCCGGTGGACAACGTCTACGCCTCGCCGATCCTGCTGGGCGACGTGTGGAAGCACGACTACCAGAATCTGGTGGTGGTCTCCCCCGACGTGGGCGGCGTAGTGCGCGCCAGGGCCCTGGCCAAGCGGCTGGAAGCGGACCTGGCGATTATCGACAAGCGGCGGCCGAAACCCAACGTGGCCAAGGTGATGCACATCATCGGCGACGTCCAGGGACGCAACTGCGTCCTCATGGACGACCTGGTGGATACCGCCAATACCCTGTGCGAGGCCGCCGCCGCCCTCAAGGAGCACGGCGCGCAGAAAGTGATGGCGTACTGCACCCACGCCGTGCTGTCGGGCAAGGCGGTGGAGCGCATAGAGAACTCGGATCTGGACGAACTGGTGGTGACGGACACCATCCCGCTGCGGGACGATGCGAGGGCTTGCAAGCGCATTCGCCAACTTTCCGTGGCCGAGTTGCTGGCGGAGACCATGCGCCGCATCAGCAACGAGGACTCGGTCAGCTCGCTGTTTATCGAGTAGGGCCTTTTAACGCGCCGCCTGGTCGCGGGCGGCGCCAACTGTGGAGAAACGACATGAATATCGAAGTCATCGCTACCAAGCGTGATGTGCGGGGAAAGGGTGCGAGCCGCCGCCTGCGTCACGCAGGACGTGTTCCGGGCGTGGTGTATGGCGGGGAGGCCCCGGCCGCCGCCATCGAGATCAATCACAAGGACTTGTACTATGGGCTCAAGCAGGAGGCGTTCCATGCCTCCATCCTCACCCTGAACCTGGATGGGAAAAAGGAACCGGTGTTGCTGCGCGACGTGCAGGTGCACCCCTTCAAGCCATTGGTGCTGCACGTGGATTTCCAGCGCGTCGCTACGGACCACAAGATCCACGTCAAGGTTCCGCTGCACTTCGTCAACGGGGATATCGCCCCCGGGGTGAAGCTGACGGGCGGTACCGTGAGCCACATCATGACCGATGTGGATCTTGCCTGTTTGCCGAAGGATCTGCCCGAATTCATCGAGGTGGACCTGGCCAACCTGGAAGCTGGGCACTCGATCCACCTGTCCGAGTTGAAACTGCCGGCAGGGGTGGAGACGGTGGCCAAAGGGGCCGAAAACTTGGCGGTAGCCACCATCCTGGCGCCGCGCGGCGGCCCCGTGGAGGGCGCTACCGAAGGCGGCGAACCGGCGGCTTAAGCGCCCTTTCTGTCTTGCCCGAGAACCCAGCCCGCCATCCGTCGGTTTGCCTGGCAAACTGACCGCCCGGCGGGCTTTTTTCCGAGCCGAATTCGCGCGAGAATGTGATGTCAGGCATCCGGCTGGTCGCGGGACTGGGAAATCCCGGGAGGGGATACGCCGACACGCGCCACAACGTGGGGTTCTGGTGGGTGGACGCGGTGGCGACGCTACGCCGTGTCCAACTCAGGGCGGAGAGCAGGTTCCACGGCCTGGTTGGTCGTGCGGCGGCCGTCCCCCGGGAACTGTGGCTGATCGAGCCGCAGACCTACATGAATGCCAGCGGGCGCGCGGTATCGGCCCTTATGCGCTTTTACCGGATCGCCCCCGACGAACTGCTGGTGGTGCACGACGAACTGGACCTGGCTCCCGGCACGGCGCGCCTCAAGAAAGGGGGCGGGCACGGCGGGCATAACGGCCTGAAGGACATCATCGCGCAGTTGGGAACGCCGGATTTCTGGCGCCTGCGTCTCGGGATCGGCCATCCCGGCGACAAGCGCGCGGTGGTGGATTATGTCCTTAAACCCCCGCGGCGGGAGGAGGAAGACCTGATCCGGGAAGCCGTCGAGCGCAGCCTGCGGGCGCTGTCCCTGATCGAGGCGGGCGATTTCGGCACCGCCATGAAGCAATTGCACACCAAAGAAAAGGGCGCCGGGGGCGAGACCTGAGAAGAGACCGGCAAGGCCGCAAAGGCGGATCATCCCGGCCCTTGCCGCGACTCGCTAACCCCCTTGCTGTTCCCCAGCGTTTTCCGCGTCCTCGCGCCGAAACGCCATTTTTAGGAGAAGAGCCATGAGCCTCAGATGCGGCATCGTCGGCCTGCCCAACGTGGGCAAGTCCACCCTGTTCAATGCCCTCACCCGCGCCGCAATCGCCGCGGAAAACTAGCCCTTTGCATGATCCGCTGACTATTGCTGCCTGCTCAATGGGTTATGAGCAGTCCATCCTCAATTTAAGACAAAACTGATACAAAATCCGAGAGTCCTCCCGCAGCGGAAGCTCGTTACGCAGCGACATCCGTAGCGCAGGTCAAGCAAGAGTGGGGCCGCTGTGATGTTGTAAGCGAAACTCCGGCTGCGGATGGTACGGAACAGTTCGACGGTATCGGCGGCGACCTTCAATACCCACGCTCAATACCCACGCTCCGGCATGGCGCACCGAATAGCGCCAGCCCCGCTTTCGCCGTCAGCATCTCGTCCATCGCTTCCACCTTGAACGGGAGCACAGTTTGTGCCAAAGTCACCATTCCCCGCCTCCTTTCGCCACCCAATAGGTGAGTGTCTCGACAACCTCTACTCTACCGGATCGCAGATGCGGCGGGGCCCTTCTTTGTTTCATTCCATATGAATCGCGATTCTTGGGGCCTAGCGGCACGGTGATGAGAGCAAAGCATAGCCTGGGGCGAAGCGGCCGCCAAGCCAGGCCGGAGACGGGCTCCCGGCCGGCTTATTTCTTCTTGGCGGGAGGTGCCGGTTTTTCCGGGGCTGCATGTTTTTCAGGAGCCGCCGTCGGGGTCGGGGGGGCGCAATAAATCTGTGCTGCGACATTGTAGCAATCGTACAAGGTATTGTTGCCGGCGTTCATGCATTCCAGAGTGAACCTGGCCATGGCGTCGGGATTGGTGCAACTGCCGTGGGCGCCGGGGATCTCGGCACCGGCCGCTACCGCCGGCAGCAGCGCGAGCCAGGCACAGGCGGCGCGGATCCGGGCGGCTGAAAGAATTCTCGGTGTTCGTGCGTTATTTGCCATGGGAACGGTCTGCATCCGGCGGGGTAGAGCACAGTGTCCGAAAAAGCCGTCGCGATGTCAAACGCTGTTCCGGGCGCGTCCCGGCAGAGCCGCTACCCTTCGCGATAGCGCTGGAACCTGATGAACACCGCGGTGCCGCGCTCTCCCGAGGCATCACCCAGACGGATCTCCGCCCCATGGGCCAGCACGATCTCGCGCACGATGGCCAGGCCCAGGCCGCTGCCGTCCGAGCCGTTGCCCAGCACCCGGTAGAAGCGCTCGAAGACGCTTTCCCGTTCCGCTTCCGGAATGCCCGGGCCGTTGTCTTCCACCGCCAGTTCTGGGTGTTTTTGGCCAAATACGCGCACGGTTACCTTTCCGCCGTGAGGAGTATAGCGGACGGCGTTGTCCAGCAGGTTGCCGAGCGCCTCTCGCAACAGAAACGGGTCGCCGTAGACAGGCCGTGGTTCGCCCGGCCCTTCGAAGCCTAGGTCGATGTCCTTTTTCAGCGCCTCTGGGACCCAGTCGGCCGCCACTTGACGCGCGAGTTCGGCCAGGTCGAGGGGCTGTCGGCTGCCCGAGCGGGCCGCCTCCGGCTCGGCGCGCGCCAGCGCCAGTAGTTGATTGGCCAGGCGGATCGACCGTTCGGCACCGGTGGTGAGTTGCCGCAATGCGTGCTGGATGTTTTCCATATCGGTCTGGCGCAGGGCGAATTCGGTCTGGGTCTTCAGGCCCGCCAGGGGGGTGCGCAACTGGTGGGCGGCATCGGCGATGAATCTCTGCTGAGCGGCAAGCGCGTTTCCCAAGCGCTGCATCAGGTCGTTGATGGCGTGCATCAGGGGGCGCACCTCTTCCGGGGCGCCCTCTTCGATGACCGGGCTCAGATCGCGGTGGGAGCGGTGGGCAATGGCGTCCTGCACCTGTTTGAGGGGCCTCAATCCCCGACCCACGCCGTGCCAAACGAAGAACGCCGCCAGCAGGATGAAGAGCAGTTGCGGCAGCACCACCCCGGTCAGGATCTCCCGGGTCAACTGATCGCGCTTGACCCGGGTTTCCGCCATTTGCACCAGGACCCGGCCGGCAGCCGGGTGATGCGCCGAAGGCAGATACAGAGCGGCCACGCGCACCGCCGCGCCGTGCAGGCGGCTATTGTAAAAAATCGGCCCGTCGGAAAAGCGCGGCTTGACCGGCGGCAGGGGGAAACCGCGGTCCCCCGCCAGCACTTCGCCGTCGCCCCGCCTGACCTGGAAATAGACCCGGTCGAGCTTGTCGTAGCGCAGGATGTCCATGGCGACCGGTGGCAGGTCCAGCCGGACCGTGGGGCCCGCGTCCTTGACCTGCGCCGCCAACGCGCGGGTGGAGTCCAGCAGGAAGCGGTCATAGGCCGAAGAGGCAAAGCCTTTTGCCACGAAGTACGCTACCGTCCCGCCGACCGGCCACAAAATTCCCAGCGGGACCAACAGCCACAGCAGCAGTTGGCCGCGCAGGGAGGCCCTACGCGGCATGGGGCTTGTCGAGCAGGTAACCCAGGCCGCGGACGGTTCGGATGGAGATCCCGGACGGCTCCAGCTTCTTGCGCACCCGGTGGACATAGACCTCGATGGCGTTGATGCCCACCTCCTCGCCCCAGTCGCACAACTGCTCGACTATTTGCTCCTTGCTCACCACCCGTCCTGCGCGCAGCAGCAGGGTTTCCAGCACCCCCAGTTCCCGCGCCGACAGGTCCACCGGCTGACCGCCGATCAGCACCCGCCGCCCCACGGTATCGTACTGGAGCGCGCCCACTACCAAAGTGGTCCCGGTGCCGCACTGGCCGCGCCGGATTAACGCCCTGATCCGCGCCTCCAACTCCGGCAGGTCGAAGGGCTTGGTGAGATAGTCGTCCGCGCCCAGGTCCAGGCCGGTCACCCGGTCCTCGACGGCATCCCGCGCCGTCAGGATCAGCACCGGCACCCGGGAGTCGCGGCCGCGCAGGCGACGCAGCACCTCGAAGCCGTCCAATTCCGGCAGACCCAGGTCCAGAATTACCAGGTCGTGGACCGAATCGCTCAGCGCCTGGTCCGCAGCCGTTCCGCTGTCCACCTGGTCAATCGCATAGCCCGCCTGGCGCAATGCGCGCGTCACGCCATCGGCCAGAATCGCGTCGTCCTCAACGATCAGGATGCGCATAACATACAATCCCCGCCACGTAAGCGTTATGTAAGCAGAAACCGTTATCCTTGCAGACCGCTGCGCAAGGAAACGGCCTGGCGTTCCGCCCTTGGCCTCCGATTACCTGCGGGCGGGACGGCAACCATTGTATTCCTTATCCGCGTCTCTGTGGATGGTGCCGTGCGGGGGCCCCGGCTGCCCGCGGGCTTCTTATAGAGAAGTCTAAAGTTTTCCATATATCACCCGAAGTAAGTTACAGATTTTCGCAGCTTGGTTTAAACTTATCGGTAAACACTCGTGCGGTTCGTCGGTGAATGTTTGTTTCGATTGGTGTGCAAAAAGGAGAAAAACCATGCGCATAAGCTGGATCATGGCAGGGGGCATGCTCCTAACGTCGCTGGTATTTACGGGATACAGCGACGCTTCGTCCACCCAGGGCGACCAGTCCGCGGCCAAGACGGCCGCAGTTTCCAAGCACCACCACAAGGTCAGGCACAAGCACCGGAGAAAAATCCGAAAGGCCGCGCACAGGCGGGAAACGGTGGGCGCGGGAGGCCTTCCGCGGCTGCAATCCTCTGCCGCCATGGTGTTCGACGAGGATGACAGCAAGGCGCTGTTCACCAAGAACCCCGGGGTGTCCCAACCGATTGCCTCGATCACCAAACTGATGACGGCCATGGTCCTGCTGGACGCCAATTTGCCCGGGGACGAGAAGATCACCGTTACCGAGGCCGATGTGGACACCTTGCGCAATTCAAGCTCGCGCTTGCGGGTGGGTACCACCTTGAGCAGAAGGGAGATGCTGCGGCTGGCCCTCATGTCTTCCGAGAACCGGGCCGCTTTCGCGCTTGCCCGGACCTATCCCGGCGGCACCCAGGCCTTCGTTGCCGCCATGAATCGCAAAGCGGCCCAGTTGGGGATGAGGCATACCCATTTTGTTGATCCCACCGGTTTGCACAGCGACAACGTATCCACGGCGGCAGACCTGGTGGAATTGGTGAAGGCCGGGTATCGCTACCAGACCATACGGAATTTCACCACCACCGCCAGCTACGATGTGGACGTGCGGGGCAGGCGCCACAGCGTGGAATTCAGGAACACCAACGCCCTGGTCAGGAACAAGAACAGCAGATGGCATATCGGGCTCAGCAAGACCGGCTACATCAACGAGTCGGGGCGGTGTCTGGTGATGCACGCCAACATTGCCAACAAATCCCTGATTATCGTGTTGTTGGACTCCTGGGGCAGGGATTCCCGGATCGGGGACGCCAACCGCATCAAGCGATGGATCGAAAACACCACCGTGAGCCGCTACAGCAGGGGTGGCAACGGCGTTTCCTGAGCGCCCGGCCGTTTCCCGCACGTGGCGAGGCCATCTTAAAAGCGCGCACATCCGTGCCCAACGGGCCGCCTGTTGTCAGGGGGTAGCGTCAACGCCATGGCCGTTCACGTGCGCATCGTGCCCGGCGGGCGCGAGTTCCCGGTGGAATCGGGGCGGCCGTGGCGGGCAGGGCCGCCGGGGTGGTTGTCCGGTTACGGCAGGCCCTGATCCGCTCAAGCCGGGCCGTCCCCGTTCAGACCTTCTCCACCCGGGCCGGCAACGCCGTGCGCACGGCGCTGCCGATCGCCCAGTCGCCCAGGGTCGAGAGCCCTTCGCGCCGCGGATCGGACAGGCCCAGGTCGTTCAGATTGACCCCGACGCCGTTGCCGCTGGCCGGCTGCGGTTGACCGCCGATGTCGTGGGCGCGCGCCCCCAGTTCGGTATGGCCATAGCCGTGCTCGATGGAGACCGCCCCGGGGGCGATGCCGTCCAGCACCTGGGCAACGGCCACCAGGCTGCCGCCGGGGGTGGTAATGCGCACCTTGTCGCCGCTATGGATGCCGATGCGGGCGGCGTCCGCGCTGTTGATCCCCACCGGGTTGTCGGGCCGCACCTGGCGCAGCCGCAACGCCCCGATACTGAAGGAGTTCTGCAGGCTGGACTTGAAGGGGGTGAGCAGGAACGGCCACTCCGACTTGGGATAGACCTTCTCCACCGGGGTGCCGTCGGCGAACACCGTGGGCATATAGCTCGCGGTGCCCGAGTAACGCCGGCCGGTCATGCTGTTGCGGGCGGTGCCCACGGTCTCGTTGTAGATGCATAGCGGTTTCTTGTAGCCGTTCTTCAGCCGTTCGCCCTGGTAGGCGTCGCTGGCGTTTTCGAACCGCCCGCCGCGGCTATAGACATAGGCGACCTTGCGCACCTCCTCCGGCTTCAGTACCTTTCGCACGTCCGGCATGATGCGCGTGACCCCGGCCAGCGCCACCTCCTCGTCGTTGGCGTCGGGCACCGGCTTGCCGGCGAAGGCCACGTTGGCCGCGGCGCGCAGGTAGAAGTCCTCCGGCCGGTCGAGGGGGTGCAGCGAGCCGTCGGCCGCGGCGATCGCGTTCGCGCCGAAACCGGGCAGCTTGAGTTTCTTCGCGACTTCGATCAGGAACAGCTCCATGGTGATGGACTGGCCGTCCGCGGTCTTGGCCTGGGCCGGCTCGATCACCGGCCAGCGCGCGGTGGATGCCTTGGTGAGATAGCCGTTCCAGGGCTTGGCCCAGCCCCAGCTCTCGTACATCACCGAATCCGGCACGATATAGTCGGCATAGGCGCTGGTCTCGTTGATGAAGGCATCCACCGCCACGAACAGCGGCAATTCCCTGGGATCCTTGAGCTTGTCGTGGATCGCCCGCTTGAGCCCGGCGTGGCCGTAGATCGGGTTGGCCATGAACGAGACGATCGCCTTCAGCTTGTAGGGATAGCCGTTGAAGTGGGAAGTGAAGTACTCGGTCAGCAACGGCGGCGAGAACGGGTACCAGGGCGCCTTGGCGGGATAGGGGTTCTCCCCGGCGGCCTTGCGCCGATTGAACTCGCTGGTCTTCTCGTAGGGGAAGCGCGAGCGGCACAGGAACACGCCCTGCGGTTTCACCTTCCCGGGGAAATCCACCAAGTTGTAGCGCGGCCCGGCGGCCACCGAGGGAAAGGTCCCGCCGCCGGGGCTCATGCCCCCTTTCCAGTTGTAGTTGCCGATCAGGGTGTTCAGGGTCAGGACCGCGAAGGCATTGTAGAAGCCGTTGCTGGCCATCATGCCGCCGTGGGCGTCCACCGCGGCCTTCTTGCCGTGGCTGGTGAACTCCCGCGCCAGCCGCTGGATGGTTTCAAGCGGGATGCCGCATGCGCCGGAATATTCATCGAGGGTGTGGCGGAAGGCCTGTTCCTTGAGCAGTTGCAGGCTGGTCTTCACCTTGACCGGGCCGTTCGGGGTGTCCACGGCGCCGTCGTAGAACAGGGCGGCGGCGGCCGGCTCGAGGTGCGAACGGGGCTTGCCCGTGGCGCCGTCGATCACCACGTAAAGGGCTTCGGCGGCGTCCTTGGCCGGCGCCAGACCGATGTCCGCGGCGCGCAGGAAGTGCCCCTCCTGCGGGTGCCCTTCCTGCACCACCACCAGGTGCGTGGCGTTGCACCAGTTGGCCTCGCCCGCCGCTTCGGCGGCCTTGGGCCCGGGCTGCGACAGGAACTTGGCGTCGTAGCGCTGGTTCTCGATGATCCAGCGGATCATGGCCATGGCGAAGGCGCCGTCGGAACCCGGGGTGATCGGAATCCAGCGGTCCCGGTCCGCCACCGCGGCGTTGGAGGAGTTGTTCAGGGTCGGGTCGATCACCACGTATTCCAGCTTGCCCGCGGTGCGCGCGGTGGCCACCAGGCGCCCCTGGCGCTTGAAGGGGTTGCCCGAGTTGCCGGGCGAGCTGCCGATGAAGATGGCGAATTCGCAGTTGGAGAAATCCGGCTTGCCGTGGGCGTTCTTGGCGAAGTCGCCCATCACCGCGCCCGAGCCGACCCGCATGGCGAGCCCGCAGTAGGAGCCGTGGGCGCCGTAGTTGCGGGTGCCAAAGGCGTCGAAGGTGAACCGTTTGATGATGCCGTCGCGGCCGTCGCCCACCGCGTTGAATACCGCAAGCTGGTTGGCCTTGGGACCGTACTCCGGGTTGGCCGGATCGAGCGGCGTCTTGAGGTCGTGGATGGCGCGCAGACCGTCCACGTGGCCCTCGCCGAACAGATTTCCGCCTTCCACCACTTCCTCCAGCAACTGCTCGAAGGAAATCGGCACCCATTTGCCGGCATTGCGCGGCCCGACCCGCTTCAGGGGCGTGAGCACGCGGTAGGGGCTGGTGACCTGCTCCAGCATGGCGTTGCCCCGTCCGCAGGCGGTGGAACGCCCGCTCAGCCCGCTTTCGCCGTAACGGGTAAGGGAGGTGAAGGCGGCGGCGAGCGGCGTCTCGTAGGGCAGATGGGGGTCCGCCGACAGCGGGTGATAGGGATTGCCCGCGACCCGCAGCACGCGTCCGCTCGCCTTTTCGGTGCGCACCCGCACCCCGCACATGGTGTAGCAGCCCAGGCACATGGTGAAGGAAACCTGCTGATTGGGGTTGGGCGTCAGCTTGCCGCTTTTCAGATCGATCACGAACTCCGGCCCGGGTGCGTTGCCGGTGACCGGATCACGGGTCTTCTTGCCCCTGGTGCCGGGCAGGACCGTGACGCCGTCCGCGCTGTGCGCGAGGCCCGGCAAGGCGGCCAGGCCGCCGGCGGCTGCGATGCCCTTGAGAAATTCTCTGCGCTTGCTCGACATGGCTGGTTACCCCCTCTTGTTGATCCGGTCGGTGTTGTGCTCGAACTTCACGTCCATCCCTATGTAGTACACGTTCGGGCGGGTGTGTTTCTCCGGTTGCAGCACCTTGACCTTATACCTGGCCAGCAGCTTGCGCACCTCGCTCTTGGGGTCGCGCAGGTCGCCGAACACCCGTGCCCCGCCCACGCAGCTCTCGACGCAGGCGGGCAGCAGGCCGGCCTTGATGCGGTGCACGCACAAGGTGCACTTGTCGGCGGTATGGGTTTCCGAATTGACGAAGCGGGCGCCGTAGGGGCAGGCGTAGGCACACGCCCCGCAGCCCAGGCACATCTCGTTGTTGACCAGCAC
The DNA here is from genome assembly GCA_021848325.1 of Pseudomonadota bacterium. GTDB lineage: Bacteria > Pseudomonadota > Gammaproteobacteria > Burkholderiales > JAJZUU01 > JAJZUU01. The sequence goes on from JAJZUU010000042.1 coordinate 21,802, forward strand.
GATGCCGTCCTTCTGCTGGTAGGTGGCCCGCTGCGGGCGCACCGGGCAGGCCATGATGCAGGGCGGGGAGTCGCAGTGGTTGCACAGCCGCGGCAGGTCCACCAGGGCCACCGGCTGCTCCGGCCGGTCCAGGTCCTTGACCTGGTATTGGGAGACGATGGTGCGGAACTGGTGCAGCGGTGCCTGGTTTTCCACCGAACACGACACCGTGCACGCCTGGCAGGCGATGCACCTGCGCATGTCCACCACCATGGCCCAGCGGTGCCGCGGATCACCGCCGCGCTTCGGCGGAAATCCGTCGGGCGTTGCAGCCTGCAATGGCCCGGTGGCGGCGGCGGTCACCGCACCCATCGTGACCGTGCCGATGTTTTTCAGAAATTCGCGTCTGGTGGTTGTCATCCCTTCTGCTCCTTGTCGTGACCCTGCCGGGATCGCCGCGCCCTGGGCGCGGGATTCTTTAAGGATATGGCGCTCTTGATATCGACCTATTGTTCTGGATCATATCGGGGGGAACCCGCAGAACTTTAGGGTTTTTCCTAAGCGATTTACGACCCGCCGCCAGGTAGATGCAACCCAGTCTGTTCGTATAGTTGACGTTGTGCTGCCGGTGGATTCCAGGTGGAATCCCGCTTGTCACCGGCTGGGTTGTTCCTTATGCTGGCTTCTTGGCAATCGACAAATCCGGCCCTCAGGGGGCCTTGTGGCGCTGTTTCCTAATAAAACCAGATTGCCGCGATCGTGGTTTCCATGGGCATCCGTTGCTGGCCGTTGATGCGGCAGACGGCACCTGCCTTGGATTGGCGCACCTCCATCATTGGATCAGGACGGACAAAGCGGCGGCCAACTACCGGCAACTGCCGATAGAGGAGCCGGCACGCCCCGGCAAGCGGAGCGCGCACCAGGCACGGCTTACGGTGCGCTTTGGGCGTATCGCGATCAAACGCCCCGCTTCCTGCTCGGACAAGAATGCACCGGAACAGATCGGGTTGAGTGTTGTTGAAGCCAAGGAGTTGCCGGATAGCGTTGTCGGCAATGAAGCGCCGATACACCGGCGACTGCTGACCACTGTTCAGGACCCTGAAGAAGCAGGGGCTGAATGTTGAATCCAGCCAAGTCGAAACGGGGGAAGGCCTGACGAAGCTGGCCTGTCTGGCCGTCCAGGCTACGGTGCGCACCATGCAACTGACCCTGGCGGACAGCTCCGCCCGAGCCACCGACGTGTTCGACCCGGAAAAGATTGAGGTCTTGCAGCGAATACTGCCGACCCTGGAGGGAAAGACGGAAAAGCAGAAGAACCCTCATCGTCCAGGCTCTGTAGCCCAAGCCGCATGGGTCGTCGCCCGTTTGGGCGGATGGAAAGGATATGCGTCCGAAGCCAAGCCCGGCCCCATCACCATGCTCCGCGGTTTGCAGCGTGTCGAGGCCATCTGCCAGGGTTGGAAATTGGCTACAAAAGATGTGTGCATAGATTAGCCCCTGGGGGAAGGGTGGGGGATGGGGGCGGGCGGCGCATGTCTTGGAGGTTGCCCTGCGCAATGCTCGGCCGAGGGGGTGGGAAGACAAAAGCAGGCGCGCCCGCAATGACAACGGATTTGTCGGTTGCCAACGGGTTACGGTACCCATATACTGTCTTACATATTTCTTACTTCTTGGCAGAGGGGCGATGTCATGGAAACCACCAAGCTATCCAGCAAGGGGCAGGTGATTCTGCCCAAGCATATTCGGACGGCGCACAAGTGGCGACCGGGAGTAGAGTTCTCGGTCGAGGACACCCCCGACGGTGTATTGTTGCGCCCGTTGAAGCCCTTTAAACCGACGAGGCTGGAGGATGTGATTGGCTGCGCCGGTTATACGGGGCCAGCGAGGACGATCGAAGAAATGGACGCCGCGATTGCGGCCGGAATTAAGGCCACCTATGATCGCGATTGATACCAACATCCTTGTGCGCCTGGTGGTTCGCGATGACGATGTTCAAGCCGGGCGCGCGGCGGCGCTGTTCGAGCACAACGAGATCTACGTGTGCAAGACCGTGTTGCTTGAAGCCGAATGGGTGTTGCGCTTCAGCTACGAGCTGGATAGGCCGGTTATTCTGGATGTGTTGAAAAAGGTCGCCGGGCTGCCGCAAGTTACGGTTGAAGATAGCCCCGCGGTGGCGGAGGCGCTGGACATCTTCGAGGCCGGAATGGATTTTGCCGACGCGCTGCATCTGGCCTCCAGCCGGGACGCGATGCAGTTTGCCACTTTCGACGAGTGTCTGAAGAAGCGCGCCGATACGGTCGCCACAGATCGTTATGTGGTGTTGGCATGAACTCGGTTTCGATTGGAAATTTCCCGCATGCAAACCCGCGTGGCCGGTGACGGGGAGGCTCTTTCGGCCCCCGCCCTCACAACGGGGGGATCGCCCTCACCCGCCGCCCTCTCCCCGGGGGAGAGGGGGCTATCCTTGAGGATGATGGTTCGTGCCAATGGCCTTGCGTCCGATTGGCGAATGTAGGATATGTGATTGATCATCCGACTGCTGCAGTTTCCTTTCCTACCGGTATTGCTGTCGTTCATGGCGGCCCTGCTTATCCTGCTTGGCATGCTGCGAAGCGGCTTCGGCAATATCGCCCTCGACCATCCCAACCAGCGTTCCCTGCATGCGGTGCCGGTTCCCCGTACCGGCGGCCTCGCCCTGATGGGCGGTATGCTGGCCGGGTGGGGCCTGCTGTCCCGGGGCTGGCTGTGGCCGGTGGTCCTGATCGCCGTGCTGCTGGGCGTTGTGTCGTTTCTGGATGATACCCGGGGCCTGCCGGTGCGCTGGCGCCTTGCGGCGCATTTCCTGGCGGCCTGCGCCCTGATGTTGGGCGTGGGGACGGAGGCGGGGCCACTGGCGATGCTGATTGCCGTGCCAGCCACCGTGTGGATGGTGAATCTCTACAACTTCATGGACGGCTCCGACGGGTTGGCCGGCGGCATGGCGCTGCTCGGCTTCGGTTTTTACGGGCTTGCCGCGTGGCTCGGCGGGCAGCCAGCCTTCGCCTTGGCGAATCTCATCGTCGCCGCGGCGGCCGGGGCCTTCCTGCTGTTCAACTTCCACCCGGCGCGGATCTTCATGGGGGACGCCGGATCCATCCCCTTGGGTTTTCTCGCCGCCGCCCTGGGGTTTCTGGGCTGGCAGCGGGGGATCTGGGCGCCGTGGTTCCCGCCGCTGGTGTTTTCCCCTTTCGTGGTGGACGCCAGCGTGACGCTGGTGAAGCGCCTGTTGGGGGGAGAAAAGGTGTGGCAGGCGCACCGGGGACATTACTACCAGCGCCTGGTGCGGATGGGGGCCGGGCACCGGAACACGGCCATGCTGGAGTACGTCCTGATGACGGCGGCCGGGGGATCGTCCGTCTGGGCGGCCGGGCAGGGCGCGACATTGCAGGCGGCCTTCCTGCTGGCCTGGGCGCTGGTCTACGGCGGCCTGCTGGGGTGGATCGACGTCCGTTGGGGGCGCTTTAACCGACAGGGTGACCATGCATAGGCCGAACCTCAATCCGCGGGCCCTCCTGGCCTTCTGTCACGACGCAGCGGCCTCGGCCGCTGCCTGGATGGTCGCCTATTGGCTGCGCCTCAACCTCCGACTGCCCCAGCCCTACCTGGATAGCGCCTGGCATACGTTGTGGTGGGTGGTGCCGGTGCAGGCGCTTATTTTTTGGCGTTTCGGGCTGTACCGGGGCATCTGGCGCTACGCCAGCCTGCCCGACATGAAGAGGATATTGGCCGCGGTCGGGGTGGCGGCGCTGGCGGTCCCGGTGGTCCTGGTCATTTTCCGGGTGGAGGCCGTCGTGCCGAGGTCGGTGCTGGTGCTGGACCCGATCCTTCTGGTGGTGCTGATGGGGGGCAGCCGGATCGCCTACCGCTCCTGGAAGGAGCATCGGCTGTACGGCGTCAGGAATCTGCAGGGCGAGCCGGTGCTGGTGCTGGGCGCCGGCGACGCGGCGGTGAACTTGGTGCGGGAGCTGGGATGGAGCAAGGAGTGGCGAGTGGTCGGTCTGCTCGACGACAACACGGGAAAGCACGGCAGGCTGCTGCACGGGGTGCGGGTATTGGGGCGGCTGGAGGATGTGCCCGCCTGGGCCGCCCGGCTGGAGATCAAGCACGCGATCATTGCCATGCCCTCCGCGCCTCACGCGGTTCGCCGTCATGCCGCGGAACTCTGCGCCGGGGCAGAGGTGAAGGTGCTGACCGTGCCCTCCTTCGAAGACCTGATGAGCGGCAAGGTGAGCGTGTCCCAGATCCGCGCGGTGGAGGTGGAGGACCTGTTGGGGCGCGACCCGGTGGTGCTGGATGACGCCGGCCTGCATGGCCTGCTTGCCGGCCGGGCGGTGATGGTCACCGGCGCCGGCGGCTCCATCGGCTCGGAACTCTGCCGCCAGATCGCCAAGTTCCGGCCGCGGCTGCTGATCCTGTACGAGTTGAGCGAATTCGCCCTGTATCTCATCGAGCAGGAATTTCTGGAACGCTTTCCGGCCACGCCGCTGGCGTGCGTCATCGGCGACGTGAAGGACCCGGCGCGGCTCGACCAGGTCATGGCGCGGCACCGGCCGGCCGCGGTGTTCCACGCGGCGGCTTACAAGCACGTGCCGCTGATGGAGCGCGAAAACGCCTGGCAGGCCGTGCGCAACAACGTGCTGGGCACCTACTGCCTGGCTCGGGCCGCGATGGCCCACGGCGTCGAGCGGTTCGTGCTGATTTCCACGGACAAGGCGGTGAACCCGACCAACGTCATGGGGGCCACCAAGCGTCTGGCGGAGATGGTGTGCCAGGGCCTGCAGCGGCAGGTCGCGACCCGTTTCGTCATGGTGCGCTTCGGCAACGTCCTGGCCAGCGCCGGCAGCGTGATTCCCAAGTTCCAGAAGCAGATCGCCCAGGGCGGCCCGGTCACCGTGACCCATCGCGACATCACCCGCTATTTCATGTCCATCCCGGAGGCCACCCAGCTCGTGCTGCAGGCGGGCCAGATGGGGGAGGGCGGGGAGATCTTCGTGCTGGACATGGGCGAGTCGGTGAAGATCGCCGACCTCGCCCGGGACATGATCCGGTTGTCCGGCTTCAGCGAGGACGAGATCAAGATCGTCTACACCGGGCTGCGCCCCGGGGAAAAGCTGTTCGAGGAACTGCTGGCCGACGACGAGCACACCCTGCCCACCCCCCACCCCAAGCTGCGTATCGCCCGGGCGCGCAGCGTGGAGGAAGACTGGCTGAACCGGCTCCTGCCCTGGCTCAACCAGGAGGGGGTGCCGGAAGACGAGGAGGTGAAGCGGGCGCTGGCGCAATGGGTGCCGGAATATCTGGCAGACCAGGGTCGTGGCGCGCCGATCCCCTGATTTTGGCCCCCTCTCCCTCGGGGAGAGGGCGGGGGGAGAGGGTGCTCGGGGAGAGGGCGGGGGGAGAGGGTGCTCGGG
>JAJZUU010000043.1 GCA_021848325.1 Pseudomonadota bacterium
AAAAGGCGCTGGTCGGCGCGATGGTCTGCGGCATCATTCTCGGTCAAACCATAGAGGTGGCCGGCGCTGCGTCCACGGACATTTCCAATGTGCCGATGGCGGTGGAAAACACGGTGCCGCCGAATATCATGTATACGCTGGACAACTCCGGAAGCATGACATGGACATTTATGCCGGATTCGGTCGCCAGCAATTCACCATGGAATCTGCCGAATCAGGCATGTTATCGCAATTCTTCCTACAACCAAATATATTATAATCCTAACATTACTTATGCCCCGCCCGTGAAGTCAGACGGAACGCCTTATCCAAACCAAAGTTTTACCGCAGCACTATACGACGGTTTCAACTCCAGTTCAGGAACGGTAGATCTCAGCCAGGCATTTCAGGCGGACATGTATGTCCCCTATAGTGCTAACAATTATTATTATAGTAGCTACTGGGGTGGTCTACGCGATACGGCCCAAACGGCTTATTACTACAACTACAGCGGAAGCGGAACGCCAACCGTCGGGACCTGCTATAGCAACGCTAACTACACCAAGATAACTGTGAGTTCGACGTCTGGTCCGGGCGGCACGGACGAGCGTCAAAACTTCGCCAATTGGTTCAGTTATTACCGCGCCCGCATTCTGACGATGAAGACTGCCATAGGCACGGGATTTTCCGCATTGAACGCCAATAAATTTCGCGTCGGTTTCTCCACCATCAATAATAACAGCGGAGGCGTAAACAATAGTGGCGCCAATTTTATTAATATTGACTTATTCAACAACAACAAGGCCAACTGGTACAGCATGCTGTATTCCATTGCACCGTCCGGCTCGACGCCACTCCAGGAATCGCTCCGGAAAGACGGTGAGTATTACCGCACCGGCTCGATGCCTGGAGCAAGTTCATCCACTGATCCTGTCCAGTACTCCTGTCAGCAGAACTACGCAATTGTCTCCACGGATGGATTCTGGAACGGAACCCCTCCCAATATCGGCGATTGGGACAAAACCATTCCCAACCCATTGCCCGACCCTGTCGACGGCCTGACGGCCGGTTCCCAGTGGCCTGTCGCGATCTGGGAAGGAAGCACCGCCACCAGCAACACAATGGCCGATATGGCCATGAAATACTGGGTTACCGATTTGCGGCCGACAATGACCGACAATGTGGCACCCAACCCGGACGACCCGGCGATCTGGCAACACATGGACACCTTTACCATTGGCCTGGCCGACGGTACCCTGGCTTATCCGGGCGGGCTTCCAACCACATCGTCCCCTAACTGGCCGGTACCCAGTGCTGACCAGCCAACAACCATCGACGATCTATGGCATGCGGCGGTCAATGGACATGGAGAATACCTGAACGCAAAGAACCCGGCGGCCATCACCAATGGGCTCACCAACGTCCTGGACACCATCATCGGAAGAACCGGTGCCGCGGCGGCCGTAGCGGTTTCCAACGCCAACGTGGTACCGGGGGATAACTATTCCTATGCATCCAGCTACAACTCCGGAACCTGGACCGGCGACCTGAATGCCTACACGATTGACACCACCACCGGCCAGCCGTCTACCGCGCCCTCCTGGTCCAGTTCAGCCCAGGCCCAGTTGGATACGCTGGGCTGGACCACCCGCAAGATCGCCACCTATTCCGGCAGCGCCGGCATTCCCTTCGCCTGGACTAGCCTCACCAGCGGGGAGCAAAGCGCGCTCAACACCCCGTACAGCCCGCCGGGCACGGCAGATGGCGCAGCGGTCCTGAATTTCCTGCGGGGCGACCGCAGCCAGGAAAACGCAGGGATCTATCGTGCGCGTGCCCATATATTGGGCGACATCATCAATGCCGAGCCCGTGATCGTGCGTGAGCCCACGGCCGGTTACGCCGATGCCGGCTACAGCGCCTTCAAGACCAGCTACGCGACCCGCACCAAGATGATCTACCAGGGAGCGAACGACGGCATGCTGCATGCCTTCACCGCCGCCACCGGAGCGGAGGCCTGGGACTACATCCCCGGCATCCTCCTCAACAACGAGCGTTTGGCCTCCCCTTATGCCAGCACCAGCGTGCTGGTGAATCTGAGCCGCAAGACCGGATTCATGCATCTGTATTACGTCGACGGCACGCCGGCAGCGGGGGATGTGGACTTTCAGAACACAAAAGGCGCAACCGGCAGCGGGACCGACTGGCACACCATCCTGGTCGGCGGATTACGCAAGGGGGGACACGGGTTCTACGCCCTGGACGTGACCAACCCGGCCGCCGCCACTGACTCGGATGTGGCCGGCAAGGTATTGTGGGAATTCCCAAACAGCGGCACAAACGCGACGGTAGCCAAGAATGTCGGCTACAGCTTCGCCAAACCCATCATCGTCAAAACCAAGGCAACGGGCTGGGTGGTATTGGTGACATCCGGTTACAACAACGGCGCCGATACCGGCGGTGACGGACAAGGCCACCTGTTCGTGCTCAATGCGAAAACCGGCGCCCTGATCAAGGACCTTTCCACCGGCGTGGGCAGTTCCACGACGCCCAGCGGCCTGGCGCAGATCAGCGCCTACGTGGACAACGGCAACGTAGATAACACCACCGACATAGTCTACGGCGGCGATCTCCAGGGCAACGTCTGGCGTTTCGACCTGAGCGCAAACAACGCGAACCAATGGGGTGTGACCAAACTGGCGACTTTGGTCGATGGCAGCAACAACCCGCAGCCGATCACCACCGCGCCGGAGCTGGGCAGCGTCAACAGCAAGCGCATGATTTACGTCGGCACCGGCCAGTACCTGGGGGATTCGGATATTCCCGGGACCAACGCGAACGCAAGCGCCACGCAAACCCAGACCATGTACGGCCTGTACGACGACATGAGCGGGGCCACGCTGACCAATTTGCGCGGTTCCAACGGCAGCGCCTGCCCGACTGGCGGCGGCGACGGCGTCTTGGTCTGCCAGGGCCTCACCACCGATACCAGTGCAACGCCGCCGACACGTTCCATTTCGCCGACCAACACGGTGAATCTGAACACCAAGAAGGGATGGTACGTGGATCTGCCGGATACCGGGGAGCGGGTGGTCACCGACCCGGCGCTGGCCTTGGGCACGCTTATCTTCACCAGCAACGTTCCAAGCAATACCGACCCATGCGAGCCCGGCGGCAGCAGTTGGCTATACATGCTGGATTACAGTACCGGCGGTTATATTCCGGGCTCCACGGTCAGTTGGTCCGCTACCTCCCTGGGCCCCACACTGGCGAGCCGCCCGATTCTGATCCAGTTGCCCAGCGGCGCCGTGGAGGTCCTGGTACGGAAATCGGATGCCACGACGGCGACCACGCAAGTGCCCCTGCCTCCGACTCCATCGACGGGCAAGAGGGTATCGTGGCGGGAAATTATTACGCGCTGAGCAGTGGGCACCAAACGGAAAAGGCGGCTTTTCTGAGCCGCCTTTTTCAAACATGACGGGATGTCGAAACGATCTATGCTTGGGATAGGCCCTTCGGCATCGGAAACACCACGCTCTCCGAGACCCCATTTAGCTCGGTCACCTCGGCGGCGCCGAGGGCCTTCAGCCGGGCAAGGACCTCCCGCACCAGCACTTCCGGGGCGGAGGCGCCGGCGGTGATGCCCACCTTGGATTTGCCCATCAGCCAGGCCGGAGCCAGGTCGGCGGCGGTGTCCACCATGCGCGCCTCGACCCCAAGATTGTGGGCGACCTCCCGCAGGCGGTTGGAGTTGGAACTGGTGGGGGAGCCCACCACGATCACCAGGTCGCACCGGCGGGTCAGCGCCTTGACCGCGTCCTGGCGGTTTTGGGTGGCGTAGCAGATGTCGTCCTTCTTCGGTCCGGTGATTCCGGGGAAACGCGCCCTGAGCGCCTCGATCACCCGGGCCGCGTCGTCCACCGAGAGGGTGGTCTGGGTTACGAACGAGAGGCGCGCCTCGTCCCGGACCCGCAGGCCTGCAACGTCCTCCGGCGTTTCCACCAGATACATGCCGTCCGGCACCTGGCCCATGGTGCCTTCCACCTCGGGGTGGCCGCGGTGGCCGATCATCACCACCTCCCGGTCCGCGGCCCGCATCTTGGCCACTTCCACGTGCACCTTGGTGACCAGGGGGCAGGTGGCGTCGAACACCCTGAACCCCCGCGCCTCGGCCTCCGCGCGCACCGCCAGGGGCACCCCGTGGGCGCTGAAAACCAGCGTTGCGCCGGCCGGAACCCGCTCCAGGTCCTCGACGAACACGGCGCCCTTGCGCCTCAGGTTCTCCACCACGAAGCGGTTGTGCACCACCTCGTGGCGCACGTAGATGGGGGGACCGTACAGGGCCAGGGCGCGTTCCACGATCTCGATGGCGCGGTCGACACCGGCGCAGAATCCGCGTGGTTTGGCGAGGATAACTTGCATAATTTTCCGGAATGGTTTATGAATAACGGGCGCTAACGGCGTAACACCCAAAAATAATAATGGGTTATGTTCAAAAACAATAGCCAAAAGGAGGCTGGACGGGCATGGCACTGGGCATCGTAAAGTGGTTCAACAACACCAAGGGCTACGGTTTCATCGCACCGGAGGAGGGCGAGGACCTGTTTGTCCATTATTCCGAGATTCAGGCCGACGGCTACCGCACCCTGCGCGAAGGGCAAAGGGTCAGCTTCGACGTGGCCCAGGGGGCGAAGGGGTACCACGCCACCAAGGTGACCCCCGTGGAAGGCTGACCCCTCAGTCCCGTACCGCAATCGCCTCCACCTCGAACAGGATCGGGCAGTCGCTCAAGGGGTGATTGAAGTCCAGCACGGCGTGTTCCCGCCCCACCTCCTGCACCCTCCCCGGGAGGGTCTCCCCGCTGGGCAAGGTGAACTCGATCAGCCCCCCGGGGTGGAGCGGCAAATCCCCGGGGAATTGGTCCAGGGGAACCGGCAGCACCAGTTCCGGACGGCTCTCGCCGAAGGCTTGACCGGGTTCCAGCCGGAATACATGGCGCTCGCCGACGGGCAGGCCCAGCAGGCATCTCTCCAGGCCTTCCGCGAGTTCGCCCCGGCCCAGGGTGAGGGTCACCGGCTCCCCGCCGAAAGTGCTGTCTATTTCGCTGCCGTCGAGGGCGCTGATGCGGTAGTGCAGGGTCGGGGTATCGCCCTGGCGGAGGGTTCTGGCCGCGTTCATGGTTCGCCTTTCCCGAGGTGGCCGAAGCGCTGCTCCGCCCACGGGTCGGCATCGTTGTGATAGCCCCGGACCTCCCAGAAACCCGGCCGGTCCGTCTGGTGGAACTCGATCGCCTTGAGCCACTTTGCGCTCTTCCAGCCGTAGCGCTTGGGCACCACCAGGCGTACCGGCCCGCCGTGCTCCGCGCTGAGCGGCTGGCCGAATACGCTATGGGCGAGCAGCACGTCGTCGTCCAGCAACGCCGATAACGGCAGGTTGGCGGTGTAATCGTCGTAGCCGTGCAGGGTCACGAAGCGGGCCTCGGGCAGCGGCCCGGCCAGGGCCACCAACTCCCGCGCCGGCACCCCCTGCCAATCCATGTCCAGACGGCTCCAGCGGGTCACGCAGTGGAAGTCCGAGGTCATCCCCGCCTGGGGCAGGGCCTGGAACTCCGGCCAATCCAGGCACAGCTCGCTTTCCGCCAGACCGAAGACGCGCAGGGTCCAGTCCCGGGCGTCGATGTCGGGACGGATCCCCAGGTCCAGCACCGGGAAATCGTTCACCTGTTTTTGCCCCGGCGGGACGCGCCCGGCGGCGGGCGGGCCGGAAGAAGCGGCGCCGTTGGCGGCCAGAGCGGTCTTGGCCTGAATGAACTTCGCCCAATCTGTCATGTGATCTCCCCGCTCCCAAATCCCTGCTGCCGCAGCCGCTCTCAGGCTTTGACCGCCGGCCGGCGCAAACTATCCCATACCAGCAGGGCGGCCCCCGCGGTGATGGCGGAGTCGGCCACGTTGAAGGCGGGCCAGTGGTAGCCGGCGTAGTGGAAATCCAGGAAGTCCACCACGTGGCCGAGCAGCAAACGGTCGATCAGGTTGCCCAGGGCGCCGCCCAGGATCAGGCTCAGCGCCAGGGAAAACAGGGTGCGCCGGTAGTCCTTGCGCAACAGGTAAAGGATGACCGCCGACGCGACAACGGCGATTGCCGCGAAAAACGCCCCCTGCCAGCCGCCGGCGGCGCTCAGGAAGCTGAATGCGGCGCCGGTGTTGAACATCAGAATCAGGTTGAAAAAGCCGGTGACGGGCAGGCTTTCCCCGGGGCTGAAGGCGTGCAGCATCCACTGCTTGCTGAGTTGATCCAGCGCGATCACCGCCAGGCTGACCGGCAGCCAGCCGGTCCAGCTACGCATGGCGGCGCTCTTCGCCGCTGCCGTAAAGGTTCGACACGCAACGGCCGCACAGCTTGGGATGGGCCGGATCGGCGCCCACGTCGGCGCGGTAATGCCAGCAGCGCTCGCACTTCTGCGCGGTGCTGGGGGTAACCGCCGCCTTTTCTTCCGTCCCTTTAACCAGCTTGGCCTGGGACGTGATCAGCACGAAGCGCAAGTCGTCTCCCAGATCTTGCAGGATACGGAACATCTCGCCGCCGGCCTGCACCGTCACTTCCGCCTGCAGGGAAGAGCCGATGGCGCCGGAGACCCGCACCGCCTCCAGCTCCTTGGTCACCATGCCGCGGAATTCGCGGATTTTCCGCCATTTTTCCAGCAGTTCCGCGGCGCCGTCCAGGGCCGGGAATTCGTGCCAGGTATGGAAGAACACGCTGTCGCCGGCATCGCCGGCCATGGCCATCCAGGCCTCCTCGGCGGTGAAGCACAGGATCGGCGCCATCAGCCGCAAGAGACCGTGGGTCACGTGATGCAAGGCGTTCTGGGCCGAGCGGCGGGCGCGGGAATCGGCGCCGGCGGTATAGAGGCGGTCCTTGAGGATGTCGAGATAGAAGCCGCCCATGTCTTCCGAGCAGAAGGCGGTTACTTTTTGCACCGCCAGGTGGAATTCGTAGCGGCCATAGTCCGCCGCCACCTCCTCCTGGAGTTTCGCCGCCAGGGCCAGGGCGTAGCGGTCGATTTCGAGCCATTCCCGTACTGGCAGGTCATGCCTGGCCGGGTCGAAGTCCGCCAGGTTGGCGAGGAGGAAGCGCAGGGTATTGCGAATGCGGCGATAGCTTTCCGTCACCCGCTTGAGGATTTCGTCGGAAAGCGACAGCTCGCCGGAATAGTCGGTGGAGGCCACCCACAGCCGCAGAATGTCCGCCCCCAAGCTGTTGGCGATCTGTTGCGGCTCGATGCCGTTGCCCCTGGACTTGCTCATCTTGTGGCCCTTGGCATCCACCACGAAACCGTGGGTGAGCAGGCTCTTGTAGGGCGCATGGCCGCTGGTGGCGCAGCCTGTCAGGAGGCTGGACTGGAACCAGCCCCGGTGCTGGTCGGAACCCTCCAGATACAAATCGGCAGGGCGGCGCAGGTAGTCGCGCCGCTTCAGCACGCAGGCGTGGGACACGCCCGAGTCGAACCACACGTCCAGGGTGTCGCTGGCCTTGGCGTAGGACTCCGCCTCTTCCCCCAGCAGATCCTTGGCATCCAGGCCGAACCAGGCCTCGATGCCTTGCTGTTCCACCCGCCGGGCCACCTGCTCCAGCAGCTCCTGGGTGCGGGGATGGAGGGCCCCCGTCTCCTTGTGCACGAACAGGGGCATGGGCACGCCCCAGTTGCGCTGGCGCGAGACGCACCAGTCGGGGCGGTTCCGCATCATGGCTTCCAGGCGGGAGCGGCCCCAGGCGGGGAAGAAGGCGGTATTCTCCACCGCCTTGAGGGCGGCGTCCCGCAGCTTGCCGTGCTCGCCGGGAACGTCCATGCCGATGAACCACTGCCGGGTGGCGCGGAAAATGATCGGCGTCTTGTGGCGCCAGCAGTGGGGATAGCTGTGCTGGAGCTTTTCTTCCCTGAGCAGCCGGCCGGCGGCGGCGAGGGCCTCCACCACCGTCTTGTTGGCGGCCCAGACGGACTGGCCACCCACCAGGGGAATGGCGGGGAAGAACCTGCCGTCGCCCCCCACCGGGCAATCCACCGGCAGCTTGTACCGGGTGCCGACGATGTAATCCTCCAGGCCATGGGCCGGCGCGGTGTGGACCAGGCCGGTGCCCGCGTCCAGGGTCACGTGGTCGCCGCAGATGACCGGCACCACGCGCTCCAGGAAGGGATGCTGCAAAGCCACGTGCTCCAAGGCCGCCCCCTTGACCTGCGCCACCGCTTCCACCTCATCGAAGCCGTAGCGCCGGATGCAGGCTTCCGCCAGGTCGTGGGCCAGGATCAGGATGCCTTTCGGCGTCCGGATCAGGTCATACACGAATTCGGGATGCACCGAGACCGCCTGGTTGGCGGGCAGCGTCCACGGCGTGGTGGTCCAGATCACGGCGTACAGGGGCTGGCCGGGCGGCTTCATGCCCAGGGTCTGGGCCAGGGCAGCCACGTCGCGCACGGCGAACGCCACGTCGATGGCGGGAGAGGTCTTGTCCTCGTACTCCACCTCGGCCTCCGCCAGGGCGGAACCGCAGTCCACGCACCAGTGCACCGGCTTCTGTCCCTGGTAGAGGTAGCCGTTGGCGAGGACCTTGCCCAACTCGCGCATGATGTCGGCCTCGAACTTGAAGTCCATGGTCAGGTAGGGATGGTCCCACTCGCCCAGGACGCCGAGGCGGATGAAATCGGCCTTCTGGCGTTCGATTTGGGAGGCCGCGTATTCCCGGCACAGCTCGCGGAAGCGGGCCGGCGGGATGTCCTTGCCATGCTGTTTCTCCACTTGCAGTTCGATCGGCAGGCCGTGGCAGTCCCAGCCGGGCACGTAGGGGGCATCGAAACCGGCCAGGGTCCTGGAGCGGACGATGATGTCCTTGAGTATCTTGTTCACCGCGTGGCCGGTGTGGATGTCGCCGTTGGCGTAGGGAGGGCCGTCGTGAAGGATGAATTTGGGCCTTCCCGCGGCCTTTTCCCGGATGCGCTGGTAGAGCTTGCCCTCCTGCCATTGCCTGACCCAGCCGGGCTCGCGCTTCGCCAGGTCGCCGCGCATGGGGAAAGGGGTGTCGGGGAGGTTCAGGGTGTCTTTGTAATCGGCCATGTAGGAACCATTTGCGCGTGAAGGCAGCCGTCAGCGGGCTCCTGTCGCTCCCTTCGCGGTTGAGAAATATCTTTTCGCGTCTTCCACGTCCTGGGCGATCTGCCGCGTCAGGGAGGCGAGGTCGGGGAATTTCGCCTCGTCCCGCAGTTTGTGCAGGAAGTCCACCCGCACATGCCTGCCGTAGATCCGCCGGCCGAAATCGAACAGGTGCACCTCCAGGGTGGGTCTGCCGTCGTTCTTGACCGTGGGGCGCACGCCGAGGCTGGCCGCCCCCGGGAGACTCCCTTCCTCCAGGCCGGACAATTCTACCGCAAAGATGCCGGACAGCGGCGGCTTGTTGTGCTTCATCTGGATGTTCGCGGTGGGATAGCCCAGCCGGTTGCCCACCTTGTCCCCATCCACCACCCGGCCGCTGATGCTGTAGGGCCGCCCCAGCAGCAGGCGCGCCAGTTCCAGGTCGCCGCAGGAAAGGGCATCGCGCACCGCGGTGCTGGCCACGCGCAGCCCCTCGACGGTAACGCTGTGCATGGCCACCACCTCGAAGCCCCGGCGCGCCCCCGCCTCCCGCAACAGGGCGTAGTTGCCCGCCCGCTTGGCGCCAAAGCGGAAGTCGTCGCCGATCAGCACCCACTCGGCCTGCAGCCCGCGCCACAGAATACGATCGATGAATTCCTCGGCGCCGAGCCGGGAGAATTCCCGATTGAAACGGCACACGTGGACCCGGTCGATGCCCAGGCCGTGAAACAGCTCCAGTTTCTCGCGCAGGCTGGTGAGCCGCGCCGGAGCCTGCTGCGGCGCGAAGAACTCCCGCGGATGGGGCTCGAAGGTCAGCACGCAGGCGGCCAGGCCGCGGGCGCGGGCGGTTTCGGTCAGCCGCCGCAGCATGGCCTGGTGGCCCAGGTGCACACCGTCGAAATTGCCGATGGTGACCGCCGACGGCCCGTGGCTCGACGGCATGTCGTGAGTGATCCGCATACGCTAGACGTTGATTTCCCGTGAGACCGACGCGCGCCGGGACGGGAGACGAAAGTCTCGGATTTTACCGCTTTTTCCGCCCCACTGCCATTTCCGGGCCGAACCCGGACGGGGCCCCCTCACTCCGCCGCCCGCCGCACGAACTGGCTGGGGCGGATGCCCAGCCACACCAGGGTCGCGAAGTACGAGACCGCCCCGGCCGTCACCACCCCGGCCAGGTGCGCCGCCCGGACGAGGCCGCTCCATTTCAGCCAGGCGGCGTTCGGCCCGGCGGCGAACCACACCACGGCCGACATCACGGCAAGCGCCGCCCCCACCTTCAGGATGAACCTCCCCCAGCCCGGTTGGGGCCGGTAGATCCCGTGGCGCCGCAACTGGTAGAACAGCATGCCGGCGTTGAGACAGGCGCCCAGGCTGATGGCCAGGGCCAGCCCGGCGTGCTTCAGGCGCCAGATGAACACCAGGTTCATGGCCTGGGTCGCCAGCAGGGTGACCACGGCGATCTTTACCGGGGTCTTGATGTTCTGCCGGGCATAGAAACCGGGCGCCAGCACCTTGATCATGATCAGCCCCAGCAGCCCCACGCTGTAGGCCACCAGCGCCTGCCGGGTCATCCACACGTCGTGCGCCGTGAATTGCCCGTAGTGGAACAGGGTCGAGATCAGGGGCACGGCCAGCAGGGCCAGCGCCGCCGCCGCGGGCAGGGCGAGCAGCAGGGTGAGCCGCAGCCCCCAGTCCATCAGATGGGAATACTCTTCATGGGACTGGTCGGCGTAGTGCTTGGACAGGCTGGGCAGCAGGATGGTGCCCAGGGCCACCCCCAGCATCCCGGTGGGAAACTCCATCAGGCGGTCCGCGTAGTACAGCCAGGAGACGCTGCCGGTCGCCAGGAACGAGGCGAAAATGGTGTTGATGAGCAGGCTGATCTGGCTGATGGACACCCCGAACACCGCCGGCCCCATCAGCTTGATGACGCGCCACACCCCCTCGTCGCGCAGCCGCAGGTCCCATTTTGGCAGCAGCCCCAGGCGCTTGAGGAAAGGCAGTTGAAAGGCCAGTTGCAGCACGCCGCCGAGAAACACGCCCGATGCCAGCGCCAGCACCGGCGGGTGGAAATAGGGCGCCGCCCACAGGGTGGCGCCGATCAGGGAGAAATTCAGCAGGACCGGGGTGAAGGCGGGCACCGAAAACCGGCTGTAGGTGTTGAGGATGCCCCCCGCCAGGGATACCAGGGAGATGAACAGGATGTAGGGAAAGATAATCCGCAACAGTTGCACGGTGAGGGCGAACTTTTCCGGGGAACCGGAAAAGCCGGGGGCGCTCACGTAGATGACCAGGGGGGCGGCGAGAACGCCCAAAACGGTGACGACCAGCAGGGCGAGCGCAAGCAGGCTGGCCACGTGGCTCACCAGTTCGCGGGTCGCCTCGTGGCCGCGGCGGATCTTGTATTCCGCCAGAATCGGGACGAAGGCCTGGGAGAACGCCCCCTCGGCGAACAGCCGGCGCAGCAGGTTGGGGATGCGGAAGGCGACGATAAAGGCGTCGGTGTAGAGGCCGGCGCCGAATATGCGGGCGACGACGGCGTCCCGCAGAAACCCGAGCACCCGCGACAGCAGGGTCATGCTGCTGACGGCGGCCAGGGCTTTCAATAGGTTCATGGGCGAGGGGCGCTGAAAATGGCGTATGTTATAGCGTTTGGGCACTGCTGGCCAGCGGGGGCGCCGCCCGGCGGGCAAACGCGCTAAGAGGCGGCCGCCGCCCGGGGGGCGTGCCCGCCGCGCCTGCGGGCCGCCCAATCCTTCAGCGACTCCAGGTAGAGGTAGATGACCGGGGTGATGTACAGGGTGAGCAGTTGCGACACCAACAGCCCCCCCACCACCGCCAGCCCCAGGGGCCGGCGCGACTCCGCCCCGGCGCCCAGGCCCAGGGCGATGGGCAGGCTGCCCATCAGGGCCGCCATGGTGGTCATCATGATGGGGCGGAAGCGCACCAGGCAGGCCTCGTAGATGGCGTCGGACGCGTGCCTGCCGGCGCGCTGGGCCTCGATGGCGAAGTCGATCATCATGATGGCGTTCTTCTTCACGATGCCGATCAGCATGATGATCCCCACCATGGCGTACATGTTGAGGTCCATGCCGAACAGCAGCAAGGTGGCCAGGGCCCCGAGCCCGGCGGTCGGCAGCCCGGACAGGATGGTGACGGGATGGATGAAGCTCTCGTACAGGATGCCCAGCACGATGTAGATCACGAAGATGGCCATCACGATCAGCAGGCCCATCCCCTTGAACGACGCCTGAAAGGCCTGGGCGGCGCCCTGGAAGCTGGTGCTGAGGGTGGCCGGGGTGCGCAGGTCGGAGATGGCCTTGTCGATCCGCTGGATCGCCTCGCCCAGGGACAGGCCGGGGCCGAGGTCGAAGGAGAGGGTCACCGACGGCAGTTGCCCCAGGTGGGTGATGCTGAGCGGGCCCACCCCCCGGCTCAGGCGCGCCACCGCCCCGAGGGGCACCAGGGCGCCGTTGCCGGAGCGCACGTACAGCAGCGACAGGGCCGAGGGGTCCTGCTGATAGCGGGGCTCCAGCTCCATGATCACCCAGTATTCGTTGCTCGGGGTGTAGATGGTGGAAACCTGGCGCGAGCCGTAGGCGTCGTATAAGGCGCTTTCGATCTGCTGCGCGCTGACCCCCAGGGCGGAGGCGCGGTCCCGGTCGATTTCGACCAGCACCTGGGGATTGGTGATCTGCAGGTCGCTGGTGACGTCCTGGAAGCCCGGCAGGGCACGCAGTTTCCGTTCGATGACGGGCGCCCAGTGGAACAGCTCCTTGGTGTTCGCGTCCTTCAGGGTGTACTGGTACTGGCTCTTGGTCAGTTGCCCGCCGATGCGGATGGTGGGGAGATTCTGCAGGTAGACCTTGATCCCCGGGATGGAGGCAAGCCTGGGGCGCAGCTCCTGCACCACCTGGTCGGCGGAAAGCCGTTGCGAGCGCGGCTTCAGGCGCACGAAGACGCGGCCCAGGTTGATGGACTGGCTGGAGCCGCCCGCCCCCACGAAGGACATCGCGGTGGCCACGTTGGGATCGGCCTGGATGATCCCGGCCACGACCTGTTGCTGCTTGACCATGGCGTCGAAGGAGATGTCCTGGGCCGCCTCGGTGAAGGCCAGCAACTGGCCCGTGTCCTCGTTGGGAAGAAAGCCCTTGGGGATGCGCGCGAACAGGATGCCGGTGGCGACCACGATGGCCAGAAACACCGCCATGGTGAGGCGCGGATGGCGCAGCACCCGCTTCAGGCTCACGTCGTAGACCCGTTTCAGGGCCTCGAAAAAGGCCTCGCTAACGGCGTACAGGCGGCCGTGCCGCACCCCGTGGGCGGGCCGCAGCAGGCGGCTGCACAGCATGGGGGTGAGGGTGAGGGAGACGAAGCCGGAGATCAGCACCGCGGCGATGATGGTCACCGCGAACTCGTGCAGCAGCCTGCCCAGGATCCCGCCCATGAACAGCACCGGGATGAACACCGCAGCCAGGGAGAGGGTCATGGAGACGATGGTGAAGCCGATCTCCCTGGCCCCGTCCAGGGTGGCCTGAAAGGCGCTCTTGCCGCCCTCCATGTGGCGCGCGATGTTCTCCAGCATGACGATGGCGTCGTCCACCACGAAGCCCACGCACAGGGTCAGGGCCATCAGCGAGAGGTTGTCCAGGCTGTAGCCGAACAGGTACATGACGGCGAAGGTGCCGATGATGGACATGGGCAGCGCCAGGCTGGGGATGAGGGTGGCCGACAGGTTGCGCAGGAACAGGAAGATCACCATCACCACCAGGGCCAGGGCGAGCAGCAGGGAAAACTGCACGTCGGAGACCGATTCGCGGATCGACTGGGAACGGTCGTACAGGACGTCCATGTTGACCCCCGCCGGTATCTGGGCGCGAAAAGCGGGCAGCAGCTTCCTGATCGCCCGCACCACCTCGATGGTGTTGGTGCCCGGCTGGCGCTGGATGGCCAGCACGATGCCGCGGGTGTCGCCGTACCAGGCGGCGAGCTTGTCGTCTTGCACGCTGTCGATCACCCGGCCCAATTGCTCCAGGCGGATCGGCGCGCCGTTGCGGTAGGCCACGACCAGCGGCCGGTAGGCGGCGGCGTCGGTGAGCTGCCCGGTGGCCTGGATGGTGACCGCTCGCTGCGGCCCGTACAGGGTGCCGGTGGGCAGATTCACGTTCTGCTGGCCGATCGCCTGCTCCACCTCGTCGATGCCGATCCCCCTCGCCGCCAGGGCATTCGGGTCGAGCTGGACGCGCACCGCGTAGGGCTGGGCGCCGTAGACCTGGACTTGGGCCACCCCGTTGATGGTGGAAATCCGTTGCGCCAGCAGCGTTTCCGCATACTCGTCGACGGTGGACAGGGGCAGCGTGGAGGAAGTCAGCGCCAAGTAGAAGATGGGCATCTCCGCCGGGTTCACCTTGCGGTAGGTGGGCGGGGTGGACATGGTGGGGGGCAACTGCTTCAGGGCCGAGGCGATGGCCGACTGCACGTCCTGGGCGGCGGCGTCGATGTTCCGGTCCAGGGAAAACTGCAGGGTGATCTGGGTGATCCCCTGGGTGCTCACCGAGTTCATGGAATCGATCCCGGCGATGGTGGAGAACTGCTTCTCCAGGGGGGTGGCCACTGCCGACGCCATGGTTTCCGGGCTGGCCCCGGGCAGGACGGCGGACACCTGGACGGTGGGAAAATCCACGTTGGGCAGCGCGCTGACCGGCAGCATCCGGTAGCCCATGACGCCGAACAGCAGGATGGCGACCATGACCAGCACGGTCATGACCGGGCGTCGCACGAACACCTCGGACAGATTCACGGCGCGCCGCGGCCCGGCTTGATATCGACCTTGGCGCCGGGCACCAGGCGCAATTGCCCGACGGTCACGACCCGCTCGCCGGGGGCGAGCCCCTTCGCCACCACCGTCTCCGCGCCGACGCTGCGGTCGACCGCGATATCGCGCATTTCCACGCTGTCGTCGGGTTTGACCACGAACACGTACTGGCCGCGGGGGCCGGTCTGAACCGCCTGGGACGGCACCACCACGGCGTCCTTCTGCTGCCGCAGGGTCAGGGTGGCGTTCACGAACAGCCCCGGCCACAGGGCCTCGTCTTCATTGGGGAACAGCGCCTTGAGCCGCACCGTGCCAGTGGTTGCGTCCACCGCGTTGTCCACGAACACCAGCTTGCCCGATGCCGTCTTGGCGTCCGCGCCGGGCAGCGTCACGCCCACCGGCAGCGCCCCCCCGCGCATGAAGCGGCGGATCCGCTCCAGGTCCTGTTCCGGGACCGAGAGATCAACGTAGATCGGCCTGATCCGGTTGATCACCACCAGCGCATTTGTGTCGTTGGCCTTGACCAGGTTGCCCCGCTGGATCAGTATCTTGCCGGTGCGGCCGGAGATGGGCGAGCGGATGGTGCCGAACTCGAGCTGCAGGCGGGCATTCTCCACCGCCGCCTGGTCGGCCTGCACCGTCGCCCGGGCAGTATCCAGGTTGGTGCGGATCTGGGCGTACATCTCCCGGGAGACGAAGTTCTTCTGAAGCAGGTCCCGGTAGCGGCGTTCCTGGGCCTGGGCGTTCGCCAGTTGGGCGGCGTCCCGCGCCAGGTTGGCCCGGGCCTGGGCAAGAGCCGCCTCGAACGGGCGCGGATCGAGCTGGAACAGCACTTCGCCCGGCGCCACATCCTGCCCTTCGCGGAAGTTCACCCGGACGATCTGCCCGTCCACCCGCGCCTTGACCGCCACCGTGGCATAGGCCTCCGCGTTGCCGATGGCGCGGATCTGCACGGGCATGACCTTCTGCTCCGCGGTCGCCACCAACACCGGCACCGGCGCCCCGGCCTTGCCGTTGCCCTTGGGGGCCTTGGGCTCTTTACCGGAGCACGAGGCCAGGGCCACGGCCAGGATGGCCACGGCAAACGCTCCGGGATACCGCGATTCCTTATGGAAAGACACGAACGACCTCACGCCGCACTTGCCCGAAATGGAGAGTTATCGACGCCAAACCCGACGCCGGTTAAAAGGAAGCCGTCACCGGGGGCGCGTGCATCATAACACCGATATTCGGTTTCCAGGGACATCCCGCCGAAAAAAGAGGCGGGGACATCCCGCCTCAATCGCACTGACCGTTCCGCCCCCGTCAAGCTAGCGGCGCCGGCCCCGGTGTCCCCAATGCTGCTGGTCGGCGACGGTGCGCTGCTCCGGGGTAAGGGCCTGGTAGAGTTGCTGTGCCGCCCCCTGAATCTCCTGCATGGCGGCCAGCCGCTGTTTCATGAATTCCACCTGCCGCGCCATCCGGTCGGGCCAGGCCTTGGGTCCCTCCTGCCCCGCGTGCCGGCGGAAGCTGCCCATCGCCTTGGCCTGGGCCTTCACCTTGGCGGCAAAGGCCTGCCACGCCGGCTCCTGATCCGGGGTGATCTTGAGTTTGCCCTTGAGATGGGCCAGATGGCGCTCGGCCATGGCCGCAGGATTGTGGAAGGCACCCCGCTCGTGCCTCATGCCCGGCCCTCCGCAGTCCATTCGGCCCTCGTGGGCATAGGCGACGGGAGAGGCCAGAGACAGACCGAGACCCAGGCCCAATAACAGGTCAACCAATATTTTCTGTGAACGTTTCATCTTGATACGACGCTCCTGTGATAAGAGGTAGACAACACACATTGCAGAGGCTATTTGACGCCCCCCTTGTAAGCTGCTTGTGTCAGCCACGGGCTTTTTTGTATCCCAATTTGACAACGGGCGGGGCCCGCAACACTGGGTTACAAATTCCTCGCCCGACGGGCCGCAAAAAGGGGTATAAGGCGTATGATGAATGCTGAACACATCCTCATCGTAGACGACGACGCGGAAATCCGCGGCCTGCTGGCCGACTACCTGAGCAAATACGGCTACCGCACCACCGGGGCCGCCAACGGAAAAGAAATGGCCGCGGCCCTGGAGCGCGGCCAGGTGGACCTGATCGTGCTGGACCTGATGCTGCCGGGGGAAGACGGCCTGACCTTGTGCCGCAACCTGCGAGCGCGCTCCGGCATCCCCATCATCATGCTCACTGCCCGGGGCGAGGACACGGACCGCATCGTGGGACTAGAGATGGGGGCGGACGATTATCTTGCCAAACCCTTCAACCCGCGGGAACTGCTGGCCCGCATCAGGGTAGTGCTGCGACGCGCCAAGGCCCTGCCCGGCCCGGCCGAAATCGAAGGCTGGCGGGAGATCCGCTTCGCCGGCTGGCGGCTGGATACCGCGGCGCGCCACCTGATCTCCCCGGAAGGGCTGGTGGTGGTTTTGAGCGGCGCCGAATACCGCCTGCTCAGCGTGCTCCTCAGCCATCCCAACCGGGTGCTCAGCCGGGACCAACTGATGGACCTGTGTCAAGGCCGGGAGGCGGCGGTCTTCGACCGCAGCATGGACGTCCAGGTGAGCCGCCTGCGGCGCAGGCTGCGGGACGACGCCAAAGAGCCCGGCATCATCAAGACGGTGCGGGGCGACGGCTACGTGCTGGCAGCCAAGGTGGAACAGGTGCCGTGAGCCGCCTGTGGCCCCAGACTCTGTTCGGCAGGATGGTGCTGGTGCTGCTGGGGGGCTTTTCCCTGGCCCAGGTCCTCAACATCGCCATCCACCTCGGCGACCGGGACAGGTTTTTCTACCAGGCCAGCGCCGCCCGCGGCGCGCAGCGGGTGGCGGACCTGGTGCGGATGCTGGACGCCCTGGGACCGGCGCAGCGGGCCCAGGTCGCCGCCAGGCTCGACCTGCCGCAACTTCAGATCTCCCTGGACAACACCGCCCCGGCCGCGGACCGGCCAGGCCCGTCGGAGCCGGCCGCCGCCTTCCGCCGGCTGCTGCAACGCTATCTCGGCCGCGACCGCCAGCTGCGCGTCGAGGCCGGAACGGCGGCAGGCGCCCCCCAGTTGACGGTGCATACCCGGCTGGCGGACGGCACCTGGGCCGGTTTCCACACCACTCTTTCCCGGGAGGGTTTCGGCCGCCCCTATCGCCCCTGGTCCAAATTGATGCTTCTGCTGGTGGCGGTGGTGGTGGTCTCCCTGCTGGCGGTGCGTTGGGTGACCCGGCCGCTGCATGTCCTGTCCTCGGCCGCCGAGGCCCTAGGGGAGGACATCAACCGGCCGCCGCTGGCGGAAACCGGGCCGGTGGAGGTGCGCCGCGCCGCCCACGCCTTCAATACCATGCAGGCCCGCCTGGCCCGCTACATCGAGGACCGCACCCGCATCCTGGCGGCCATGTCCCACGACCTCAAGACCCCCATCACCCGCCTGCGGCTGCGTCTGGAATTGCTGGAAGACAGCGCTCTCAAGGACAAGTTCGTGCGCGACCTGGACGAGATGGAAGCCATGGTGGGGGCGACCCTGGACTTCATGCGCGGCGTGGAGCAGGCCGGCAGCCCGCAGCCGGTGGATGTCATGGCGCTGCTGGAGAGCCTGCAGGCCGACGCGGAAGAGATGGGGAACCCGGTCGGCATCGAGGGGGGCGTCTCCCGCGCCTACGCAGGCAATCCCCAGACCCTGAAACGATGCATCGGCAACCTGGTGGACAACGCGGTGAATTACGGCAAGCGCGCCACCATCGCCGTGGCCGACGAGGGGGAATGCCTGAGCATCCGGGTGCGGGACGAAGGTCCGGGCATCCCGTTGGAGGAGCTGGAACGGGTATTCGATCCGTTCTATCGCCTGGAAGGCTCCCGCAACCGGGCCAGCGGCGGCACCGGGCTTGGACTCGCCATCGCACGCAATATCGCCCGGACCCACGGCGGGGAATTGACCTTGCGCAATGTCGCCGGCGGCCTTGAGGCGCTGCTCACGCTGCCCTGGAACGGGCACGGACGGACGCCGCCCCGTACCACCTGAGGGGCTGCGCTGAGCGTAACCCGCCATTCGCCCCGCCATCGTTCCGACTCTCCCGGCCGGACGGTCCACCCTGGTTATCCGCTTGCTGCACAGGCTGCGGACATGCCTTGCAAAAAACCGCAAAGCGCAGTACCATCCACCGTTTTACCGAACACCAAATCTAAGGCGTTAAGGAGTATAAATGGCAAACACTGCACAAGCCAGAAAGCGTGCCAAGCAGGCCGAAAAGCAGCGCATGCACAACACCGGCCAGCGTTCCGAGTTGCGCACTGCGATCAAGAAGGTGAACAAGGCGATTCTGGCTGGCGACAAGGCCGCGGCCCAGGCCGTGTACCGGGAGTCCGTGAGCACGGTAGACCGGATCGCGGACAAGAGGGTCATTCACAAGAACAAGGCCTCCCGTCACAAGAGCCGCCTCGCCGCGGCCATCAAGGCAATGGCGTAAGCCACGCCAAACAAAGAGGTGTCAGCGCTCGGGTTGGCGGCCCATAGAGCAGGCCGTTAACCCACGGTGGCCGCGGATTCCCCGCCGTCAATTATCTTCAGGTCGTTTTCCCGGGCAAAATTCAGCAGGAAGCTGTATACCCTGGGCCTGGCCTCCTGAATCCTCTTGTCCACCACCACGCATTTCACGCCGTCGATGGTCATGGGTTTCACGTAGGGTGAATAACTCATGCGGTGATCCGTGCCGAAGGTGGACAGCACGCCGGACAGGCGCTCGGCCCAGTCGCTCGGCCTGAATTTCTTGCCCGCCGAGGTGAGCCCCTGGATAACGATTTCCGTTGGAGCGATAGAGTGCATTTAAGGTGGCCCGCAGAAGAGTCCGCCGGGATATTCTATCAGACTACCGGTCCGGTGGTTAATCCCTTTGCGGATGCGGGTTGTCCCGGCCAAGAAGAACACCGCGGCGGCTCATATCCACTACTCACGGCCTTTCTTTGCCCGCTCCAGGAACCAGGAGATGAGGTCGATGGGGAGCGGGAACACGATGGTGGAGTTCTTGTCCGCCGCGATGGCGGTAAGCGTCTCCAGGTAGCGCAACTGGATGGATTCGGGCTGCTGCGCCAGCACCCGGGCGGCCTGGGTCAGTTTTTCCGAGGCCTGTAGCTCGCCCTCGGCATGGATCACCTTGGCGCGCCGCTCCCGCTCCGCCTCCGCCTGCTTGGCGATGGCGCGCACCATGGACTCGTCGATGTCCACGCGCTTGATCTCCACGTTGGACACCTTGATGCCCCAGGCGTCTGTCTGCACGTCCAGGGTCTTCTGGATGTCGATGTTTAGCGTCTCCCGCTCCGCCAGCATGTCATCCAGTTCGTGCTTGCCCAGGACCGAACGCAGGGTGGTCTGGGCCAACTGGCTGGTGGCTGAAAGATAGTCCTCCACCTGGATGATGGCCTTTTCCGGATCGACCACGCGGAAATACACCACCGCGTCCACCCTCACGGAAACGTTGTCGCGGGAGATCACGTCCTGGCTGGGCACATCCATCACCACCGTGCGCAGCTCAACCCTGACCATCTGCTGGATGCCCGGGATCACGATGACGAGCCCGGGGCCCTTCACCTTCCAGAAACGCCCCAGCATGAACACCACACCCCGCTCGTACTCGCGCAGGATGCGCAGCGACGAGAATGCCACCAGGGCGATGAAAAACAAGATGCCGCCGAACCCGAAATCCCACATGGCCTTGCTCCTGTTAAGTTAAAGCGTCTTTTCCGGCTCCACCTTCAGCACCAGGCCTTCCATGGCCACCACCCGCGCCTTCTGCCCGCGCCGCAGGGGGACTCGGCTTGTGATCCGCCAATTTTCCCCGTGCACCCGGGCCCAGCCTTCGTGCTCGAAATCCTCCAGCACCTCCCCCTGCGCCCCCACCATCTCCTCGCGACCACTCACCACCGGCCTGGCGCGCGCCCTGATGGCCATGCCCACCACAAAAAACACGAACAACGCGCTGGCCAGCGCCAGCGGAATAATCAGCGCCCACGGGATGCCGTAGCCCGGGACGTCGGTATCGATCAGCATCACCGATCCGATCACGAAGGCGACCACCCCGCCGATGCCCAGCGCCCCGAAGCTGGGCACAAATGCCTCGGCCACCATGAACGCCACCCCCAGGACGATCAGCCCCAGCCCGGCATAGTTGACCGGCAACATCTGAAAGGCGAACAACGCCAGCAACAGGCAGATCGCCCCCGCCACCCCGGGCAGCACGAATCCCGGGTTGGAAAACTCGAAGAACAGGCCATAGATGCCGACCAGCATGAGGATGTAGGCAATGCTCGGGTCGGTGATCGCCGCCAGGATGCGGCTGCGCCAGTCCGGCTCCACGGCCGCGACCCTGGCGCCGCGGATGTCCAGCGCCCGCTCCAGTCCCAGCACCTGTACCTTGCGCCCGTCCAACTGCCGCAGCAGGTCCGGCACGTCCTTGGCCACCACCTCGATCACCCCGAGCTGCAGGGCCTCCTCGGCGGTCAGGCTGACCGCCTCGCGCACCGCCCTTTCCGCCCACTGGGCATTGCGCCCCCGCAACTGGGCCAGGCTCCGGATGTAGGCGGCGGCATCATGCACCCGCTTGCGCTCCAAGGTGTCCGTCGCTGGACGCCCTTCCTTGTCCGGTTCGTCCGCCGGCTTCTCCTTGCCGCCACCGATGCCGATGGCCACCGGGGTGGCCGCCCCCAGGTTGGTGGCCGGCGCCATGGCCGCGATATGGCTGGCGTACAGGATGTAGGTCCCGGCGCTGGCGGCGCGCGCGCCCTCGGGAGCGACGAAGGCCGCCACCGGCACCGGCGATGACAAGATATGCCTGATGATCCGGCGCGTGGAGGTGTCCAGCCCGCCGGGGGTGTCCATGCGCAACACGACCAGTTCCGCCCGCCTGGCATCCGCCTGTTTCAGGCCGCGGATCACGTAGTCCGCCGTGCCCGGGCTGATGGCCCCGTCCACCCCCAGCACCACCACCAGAGGCGCAGGCGCGGCCCAGGGCTCGGGGGCCCAGGCCAGCAAAAATATCAGCAAGGCGATGGCGGGCATAGGGGCGACGTTTTTCCACTCCAAACTATAGCCGTTCGCGGCGAAAATGCCATGACCCGCCTCCCGCCGCCCGGGGGGCCGGGCGCGAAGGACGGGACGCCGCCTCACGCGAGGCTACTTTATATACCGTATTTGTAGTATAGTTGAACAGCACACGGCGGCCTTTGCCGCCGTGTGCGTTTATTTTTGGATGAAGATATGTCGCACTTGATGAACACTTACGCGAGGCTGCCGGTGGCGTTCGTCCGTGGCGAAGGCGTCTGGCTGTGGGACGAGAACGGCAAGCGCTACCTGGACGGCGTGGCGGGCGTGGCGGTAAACGGCCTGGGCCACGGCCACCCGCGGCTGACCCAGGCGATCTGCGAGCAAGCCCGAACCCTCATTCACACCTCCAACCTATACGAGGTGAAGAAACAGCAGGAACTGGCTGACCAGTTGGCCCGGCTTTCCGGCATGGACAAGGCCTTCTTCTGCAATTCGGGGGCCGAGGCCAACGAGGCGGCGATCAAGCTGGCCAGGCTGTGGGGCCACGGCAAGGGGATCGAGAAACCCACCATCGTGGTCATGGAGAAGAGCTTCCACGGCCGCACCATGGCCACCCTGACCGCAACCGGCAGCCGCAAGGTGCAGGCCGGATTCGAGCCGCTGCTGGGCGGCTTCGCCCGCGTCCCCTACAACGACGCCGAGGCGGTGGCCCAGGTGGCGGGGCACAACAAGCAGGTGGTGGGGGTCCTGGTGGAACCGCTGCAGGGGGAAGGCGGCGTCCAGGTGCCGGACCGCGAATACCTGGGGAAACTGCGCCGCATCTGCGACGATCACGGCTGGCTGCTGATGCTGGACGAGGTGCAGACCGGCATCGGCCGCACCGGCAAGTGGTTTGCCCATCAGCACACGGACATCCGGCCCGACGTGATGACCCTGGCCAAGGGCCTCGGCTCGGGCGTCCCGATCGGCGCCTGCCTGGCGCGCGGCGAGGCCGCCGACACCTTCAAGCCCGGCAACCACGGCTCCACTTTCGGCGGCAACCCGCTGGCCTGCGCGGCGGCTCTGGCGACCCTGGCGGCCATCGACGAGCAAGCCTTGTGCCGTCACGCCGCCGAACTGGGCGAATTCATGCTGAAGGGCTTCACCCAGGAACTGGGCGGGGCCAAGGGGATCGTGGACATCAGGGGGCTAGGGCTGATGATCGGGATCGAACTCGACCGCCCATGCGGTGATCTGGTCAAGCTCGCCCTGGAACAGGGGCTCTTGATCAACGTGACCGCGGAGAAAACGGTGCGCCTGCTGCCGCCGCTGGTAATGACGCAGGACGAGGCAAGCCAGTTGACGCAACAAGTCAGCGCGCTGATCAAAGATCTTTTAAATAAGAGCTGAATGGCCTTAAGATAAGAGATGCACACATCTGCACGCGCCGGCCTGTCCCGAAGGCCGCGCCAGGTGTCGATGTCCACCGAGGTTATATGCAAGTCAGGCATTTTCTGCAGTTGAAAGACTTCGAGCTTTCCGAGCTCGATTATCTGTTTAAACGCGCTCGCACCATGAAGCAGAGACTGGGCAAAGGGGAACTTTACCAGCCTCTGCGCGCCAAGACGCTGGCCATGATCTTCGAGAAGAACTCCACCCGCACCCGGGTTTCTTTCGAGGCGGGCATGAACCAACTGGGTGGCTCCGCCATGTTCCTGAGCCCCAGGGACACCCAGCTCGGCCGCGGCGAACCGATCGAGGACGTGGCAGAGGTGATCTCGCGCATGGTGGACATGGTGATGATCCGCACCTTCGAGCAAACCATAGTGGAGCGCTTCGCCGCCCACTCCAAGGTGCCGGTCATCAACGGCCTCACCGACGAGTACCACCCGTGCCAGATCCTGGCGGACATCTTCACCTACACCGAAAAGCGCGGCCCCATCCGCGGCAAGACCGTGGCCTGGATCGGGGACAGCAACAACGTGTGCAACACCTGGCTGCAGGCCGCCAAGATCTTCGATTTCAACATGCACGTCTCGACCCCCCCGGGCTACGAGATCGAGCCGGAGCGCGGGGAGAGCTACGAGAGCATGCACCTGGAATGCTTTACGGATCCCCTCGACGCCGCGCGAGGCGCCGATCTAGTCACCACCGACGTGTGGACCAGCATGGGCTACGAAGACGAAACCGAAGAACGCAAGCAGGTGTTCGCCGACTACCGGGTGGATGAGGAGATGATGTCCCTGGCCAAGCCCGACGCCCTGTTCATGCACTGCCTGCCGGCCCACCGCGGCGAGGAGGTCGAGGCGGCGGTGATCGACGGCCCGCAAAGCGTGGTATGGGACGAGGCGGAAAACCGCCTGCACACCCAGAAGGCCCTGCTGGAATTCCTGCTGGTGGGCAAGATCAAGGAAAACAACTGACAGAGCGGCGCCCGACCGCCGCTTCCATTTTGTCGAGTCGACCCATGAGCGAAATCAAGAAAGTGGTGCTCGCCTATTCCGGCGGGCTGGACACCTCGGTCATCCTAAAATGGCTGCAGGACACCTACCGCTGCGAGGTGGTGACCTTCACCGCCGACATCGGCCAGGGCGAGGAACTGGAGCCGGCGCGGGAAAAGGCCAGGCAGTTCGGGATCAAGGAGATCTTCATCGACGACCTGCGCGAGGAGTTCGTGCGGGATTTCGTGTTCCCCATGTTCCGCGCCAACACCGTCTACGAGGGGGAATATCTGCTGGGCACCAGCATCGCCCGCCCGCTGATCGCCAAACGCCTGATCGAGATCGCCAACCTGTCCGGCGCCGATGCTATCTCCCACGGCGCCACCGGCAAGGGCAACGATCAGGTGCGCTTCGAACTGGGGGCCTACGCCCTGAAGCCGGACATCAAGATCATCGCCCCCTGGCGCGAGTGGGACCTCACCTCCCGCGAGAAGCTGCTGGCCTACGCCGAGACCCACGGCATCCCGGTGGAGATGAAGCACAAGGCCGGCGGCAGCCCCTATTCCATGGACGCCAACCTGCTGCACATCTCCTACGAAGGGCGCGCCCTGGAAGACCCGGCCGTGGAGCCGGAAGAGGACATGTGGCGCTGGACCGTGTCCCCCGAGAAGGCGCCGGACCAGGCGGAATACCTCGAACTGGAATTCGAAAAAGGCGATATCACGGCGCTCAACGGCAAACCCCTGGGTGCCGCCGCGGTGCTGGCCGAACTCAACCGGCTGGGGGGCAGGCACGGCATCGGCCGGCTCGACCTGGTGGAAAACCGCTACGTGGGCATGAAGTCCCGCGGCTGTTACGAGACCCCCGGCGGCACCATCATGCTGCGCGCCCACCGGGCGATCGAATCCATCACCCTCGACCGGGAGGTGGCGCACCTCAAGGACGAACTGATGCCGCGCTACGCCAGCCTGATCTATAACGGCTACTGGTGGGCGCCGGAGCGCCGCGCACTGCAGGTGCTGATCGACCATACCCAAAGCCACGTCAACGGCTCGGTGCGGGTCAAGCTCTACAAGGGCAACGTGATGGTGGTGGGGCGCGACTCCAAGACCGACTCCCTGTTCGACCCGACCATCGCCACTTTCGAAGACGATGCGGGCGCATACAACCAGGCCGACGCGGCCGGTTTCATCAAGCTGAATGCCTTGCGCATGCGCATCGCCGCGAGGCTGAAAAACCGTTGAGTTAGACCACGCAGGACACGAAAAGGCCGACAGGCAAAACCCTCTGCGCCAACACAGGAAACTCCAGGACATGTCCCAGTTCGACAACATCAGCGTGGTCAAGCAGGCCAATATCTACTTCGACGGCCGGTGCGTCAGCCATACCGTGCTGTTCCCGGACGGCAGCCGCAAGACGGTCGGGGTCATCTTCCCCGGCAGCCTCACCTTCAATACCGGGGCGCCGGAGACCATGGAGATCAACGCCGGGCGCTGCCGGGTGAAGGTCGCCGGGGAAAGCGACTGGAAGACCTACGGCGCCGGGGAAAAGTTCAGCGTTCCGGGCGACACCTCCTTCGCGATCGAAACCCTGGAGACGCTGGATTACGTTTGCCACTTCGAATAGGGGAGATCGCCCATGCCTTCTTTTGACATCGTTTCGGAAGTCGACAAGCAGGAAGTCAAGAACGCCGTCGAGCAGACCAACAAGGAAGTGTCCACCCGCTTCGATTTCAAGGGTTCCGAAGCCCGGGTGGAGCAGGCGGAGTACGTGCTCACCGTGTATGCCGACGACGAGTTCAAACTGGGCCAGGTGCTGGACATCCTCAACGGCAAGCTGACCAAGCGCGGGGTGGACATCAAGTGCCTGGACCTGGGCAAGACCGAGAAGGTGAGCGGCAACAAGGTGAAGCAGGCGGTCACCGTCAAGACCGGGGTGGAAACCGAACTGGCGAAAAAGATCGTCAAACTCGTCAAGGACAGCAAGCTCAAGGTCCAGGCCAGCATCCAGGGCGAGGCGGTGCGGGTGACCGGCGCCAAGCGGGACGTCCTGCAGGAAGCGATCCAACTGGTGAAGAAGTCCGTCACCGATTTCCCCCTGCAGTTCCAGAATTTCCGGGACTGAGCGGGGACAGGGGCAGCCATAGCACGCGTGCTCGTTCCCGTCGCCCCCGGCTGCGAAGAACTGGAAGCGGTCGCCGTGATCGACCTGCTGCGCCGCGCCGGGATCGCGTTCACCGGCTAATCCGCCTATTCCCTGGTCTTGAGGGCCGCCACCAGGTCCAGCCGGTCCAGGCTGCGGCGGATAGCGAGGCCGGAGGCGACGGCCGAGGCCAGGATCACCGCCGCCGCCAGGGCGTAGGTGTCCGGATTCAAGACGACCGGCATGCGAAATTGGTCGTCCCACATGCTGTAGGCGAAATAGGCGCACAGGGCGCGCCCGAACAGGAAGCCCATGGGCAGGGCGGCCAGGATGAGCAGGGCCAGTTCCCCCAGCAGGATATAGGCGATCTCGCCCCGGGTGAGGCCCAGCACCCTGAGGCTGGCCATCTCCAGGACGCGCTCGGTCAAGGCGATGCGGGCGCTGTTGTAGACCACGCCGGCCAGCAGGCTGGCCACGGCGGTGGTGAACAGCGTCACCCGCCCCCGCTGCTGGTAGAAGTTCCGCACCTCCACCTCCCGCGC
>JAJZUU010000111.1 GCA_021848325.1 Pseudomonadota bacterium
TTTGCAGGTCAATAGTCGTTCTATTGACCAAAAAAGCGGCGAAATATGGACCGGTCAGGTGGATTTGCAGCCGATTTCCTTTAAGTCCGACAGGCTCCTAGCCGCTTCCCAAGTTCGTCCGATCATTCACAAAGAGATCGCTCATGTCCGACTGGTAGCGGCATAGCAATTTCGGAGTATACGAATTTCTATACTACTCCGTTGGCAGCAGGGCGGTGACAAAAGAAAACGGGGCTCTTCGCCCCGTTGGCGAAGGTCGCTTGTGATTCGATAGGCTCACCACGAACGTTGAGAGTGAACGGCATTGGGCTTAACCCACCAAAACGGAGGCTGACCATGTTGAACCAGCAGCACGAGCAGGCAATCATCGAGAAGTTGAGGGCGCTGCCGCCAGAGCGCGTGGCGGAAGTGGAAGACTTCGTGGATTTTTTGCGCAGCCGCAGCGAGGAGCGCGCATTAGTCGCCGCCGCGACAAAGCTCGCAGAAGGCGCTTTCGGTAAGGTGTGGGATAACGACAGTGATGCCGATTATGACCGGCTATGAATTCGGTGACGTTGTGCTCGTGCCGTTTCCTTTCACCGATCAGTCCGCCGCCAAGAAACACCCAGGCTTGAGGTGACACGATGAAACCTTCCGAAGCGCTCCGTTCCCACCGCCAAGACATTCGTCGCCTGGGGGAGCAGAACCGCACCCGCAACCCTCGCGCCTTCGGCTCCGCACTACATGGCGATGACACAGACGATAGTGACCTCGACTCGCACATACAGGTAAATATAAATATGTTGTGATTTTACAGTGAGATTGTTTTGGAGAAGGAAGCAGCCATGAGTTCGCAGAGTCGGGCACTGATCGAGCAAGCGCGGCAGTTGCCGGTGCTGGAGAGAATGGAAGTTGTTGACGCGCTACTGGCGACAATTGACGAACCTAATCCGGAGCTAGACCGCCTGTGGGTAGCTGAGGCGGAAGATCGCGTCGCCGCTTACCGGCGCGGTGAAATCAAGGCGGTGGAGTTGGGGGATGTGCTGGCGAAATATCGCCAGCCATGAAGATTCGCTTTCTCGAAGTCGCTCAGCGGGAACTGGACGAAGCGATCGAATACCACAATGCAGAAGTGCCGGGGCTGGGGAAAGCTTTTCTTGTAGAAACCCTTGCCGCCTTGGAGCGAATTCGCCATTTTCCCAACGGCTGGCATCCCTTATCCGAAAACACCCGCCGTTGCCGCCTGCGGCGTTTTCCCTATGGGCTTGTTTATGCCGTGGATAAGGAAGAGATTCTAGTCATTGCCGTCGCCCATTTTCACCGTAAGCCGGATTTTTGGCGCAAGCGGTTGGGGGTGTAGTTGTATAGCGAGCAACCGGGGGTAGACCACGATTGCAGGCTAAACTCTGCTTCGGGCCCGGAATGACGGGCTGAGGTTGAGGGCTGAACATGTTAAAGTGAGCCCGGCCCCTTTTGTGGTTCTCCCGAACCAGTTGATGGCCGACTTCATGGCCGATGTGAAAGGAGCAGGGAAATGAGCGAACGCATCCTGAACGTAAAGGTGGGAGAACCGCTGGAGGCGAATCTCGCGCGGGCCGCCCGGACGATGGAAGCCCTGGATCGCGGCGAAACGCCCGCCCCTTATTTCGGCGTCGGGTTTTCCGATGTTGGCCAGCTCTTTGCCGTCTTCACCCCGCGCCGCTGGGACTTGCTGGCCGCCTTGCGCGAGAGCGGCCCCATGACCATCGCCGAGCTGGCCCGGCGCCTGAAGCGCGACTACAAGAACGTGCACGGCGACGTGGAAAAGCTCGTCGAATGGCAAGCGGTGGAAAAGGACGAGAAAGGGCGGATCGTCGCGCCCTATTCGGAGATCGTGGTAGACGTTCGTCTGCCGCCCTTGCGGCATGACCATGCAAGAGTGATGGCACCTTCCGCACCGCATCCACTCCGTGTGGAAGGCGCAGGGTCAGAAGGCAGCGAGTGGGTAGTCAAAGTGAGCCTGGCCCCTTTGATTGGAGATGTCGCACAGGCCGCCTTTATGGGTCGCATCGGCGCCGGCCCGGCCCCGCTGGCAAGATCTTTACGAATCCCGCTCAATCGCCTGTTAAAGCAATAGGAGCGCCCCTTCGATAACGCTCAGAACGGCTCTGCAGACGCGATCATCGCGGCCTCGAGGTGTTCCTCCTGACGCTCCGAAGGTGCCGAAAATCAATCGGCGAACCTTCGAAGCCTGGTGCTGGAAATCGACCCCCAGCCGTGCCTATAATTGCCCTTACCGAATCACACCAGGGGGATGGAACGATGGCCGCGATCACTTTACCCGCGCCGCTTGCTGCGCGGCTGGAAAAGCTTGCCTCCGAGGCTGGGCGTACCCCCGAGGAAATGTTGAGCGTTGTGATGGAAGATGGCTTTGAGGTCGCGGAAAAGCACCTTTCCTGGGTCCTGACACCCGGCTACTCCCGCAAACCTGGCGCGCGGAGCGTGATCGCGCGAATCAAGGCAACCCGCCACAAAGCCACCCTGGGTGATATTGATCTACGTGAAGCCATCGAAGAAGGGCGCGATTAATGCCGTTCGTGGTGGACAATTCAGTGGTGGTCGGCTGGTACTTCGAGAGCCAAGCCACCGACTATGCCGACCGGGTGCTTGACCTGCTTGCGGAAGACATCGAAAACAACCTCGCTCTGGCGTTGGAACACAACCTTTCCGCCTATGATGCCGCCTACCTTGACCTGGCGATTCGTTTGCGGCTGCCGATCGCCGCAAGAGACGGCGCATTACGAGAGGCGGCATTTCGGGCTGGCGTTGGGTTGGTGGAATAATGGATAGTTAAAGTGAGCCCTTTGATTCGCCTTTGATTCGGGCCCCTTTGATTGTTATTTTGGCCCCTTTGATTTTTAAGTGCCGAATGGCTGACCTGTCCTTGTCCGACGTTGCAAACCAGCAATGGGACGTGATTATCATCGGGACCGGCGTGGGCGGCGCCACCCTTGGCTACGCTCTGGCCAAAGCTGGCAAACGGGTCCTTTTCCTGGAAAAGGGCAAATCACATTTAGGCGTAACCGACGCGCTGCGCGGCGATTACGCGGAGAGCTACTTCGAGCGGCCGGGGGTGCCTCAGCCAAAGCACCGCGATATCCTATCCCGAGCCGGTCGCTACCATGGTGAAGTAGAAGACATATCCCTGGCCCGCCCGCGACGGTTCGTTCCCTTCATCGGCTCCGGCTCGGGCGGATCCAGCGCGTTGTATGGAATGGCCCTCGAGCGCTTCTTTCCCGGCGATTTCTCCCCCAGGCGCAATTACCCGGGCGCCCCGGACACCACCTTGCCTGAAGCGTGGCCCATTTCTTATGAAGCACTCGCCCCCTATTACAAGGCGGCGGAACAGCTCTATCGCGTTCGAGGCGGTGGGGACCCGCTGCGGGGCGAGCCGAGCCCGGAGCACTTCCTCCCGCCGCCCCCGCTGACCGCCGGGTCCCAGGAGATTTTCGATTTCTTTAGAGAAGGGGGGCTGCACCCCTACCGCCTGCCGCTGGCCTGCGAACATGTCGCCGCTTGCGAATGCTGCCAGGGCTACCTGTGCGCAAGGAACTGCAAGAACGACAGTTCCAGCATTTGCCTGGAGCCGGCGATTTCCCGGTACGGGGCCCGGATGCTCGATGGATGCGAGGTGCTGAAATTCGAGGCCACGCGCAGCGAGGTAACCGGCGTCATTTGCACCCGGCATGGCGAACCGATCAAGCTGCACGCCCGGACCGTCGTGTTGGCGGCCGGTGCGCTGGAAACCCCGGCCATCCTGCTGCGCTCCGCGTCGGACTTGTGGCCACGGGGGCTGGCCAATGACTCGGGAATGGTCGGCAGAAACCTGATGCGCCATCATATCGACCTTTATCTCGTCACCCCGCGGACGCCCGGGCCGCCGGACAACCGGCAGAAGGAACTGGCGTTCAACGACTGGTATCATGCGGACGGCAGGAAACTGGGCTCGGTCCAGTCTTTTGGCCGTCTGCCGCCCCCCTCGATGCTGGCGGAATCGATGGAGCAGGACATCCGCGACGGTGCGTTGCCTTGGACGGCGCCGTTTTTCAAGGCGATCAAGCCCCTGCTCAAGCCCGTGCTGGGTCGCCTGGTTGGCCGCAGCATGGTACTGGCGACGATCATGGAGGATCTGCCCTATCTGGACAACGGGGTAACGATTTCCGGCCCCGGTGGCGGCCGGCTGTGTATCTCCTACCGCCCCAAGGAACACGATCTGGAACGGGTCAGCGCGTTTCGCGCGCTCATGAGCGAGACCCTAAGGCCGTATCGGCCGATGCTCATCAAGCAGGCGGAAAACAACCAGCGCATCGCGCATGCGTGCGGTACCTGCCGTTTTGGGGTCGAGACCAACGAAAGCGTGCTGGATATCAACAACAAGGCGCACGGACTCGCCAATCTATATGCGGTGGACAGCTCTTTTTTTCCGTCCAGCGGCGGCACCAACCCCAGCCTGACGATCGCGGCGAATGCGCTGCGTGTCGCACACCGCCTTCTGGGCAAGGCGCCCGATTATTAACCTGGCCCAACAATTCCGTCGTTCCCGCGCAGGCGGGAACCCAGTAAAACACGCTGGATTCCCGCTTTCGCGGAAATGACAACCCCAGGGTATTTTCGGGCCACCTTAATTAAGAGGGGAGAAAACGCACCGCCCTTGTGTTTGCCCATCTACAATAGCCGCTTTCAAGCCCGCAAAATTGCAGGAGAGTAACGTGCCGCCCTCGACCGAACCGCAAACCTTCAGCCATGATTCCACCGCAGCCAGTCCAGCCGCCGGATCATCTTACACCTGCAAGATATGCGGCTACCGGACAGACCTCCCCGCTCCCGCTGAACTCGGCGTGGTGCGGGGGAACACCGAGCGCTTTCGCGGCATGCTGTTCCACCTTTGGAAGTGCCCCAAGTGCCTGAGCATCCATAGCGTCGATCCGGTGGATTTTCGGGACATCTACTCGGATTACCCGTTAAACAAGCGACGTCTCGACGTGTTCGCCAGGGGGACGCTGCGCAACCTGCTCAAACGGCTGGAACGGGCCGGCCTGTCGAAGACAAGTTCGATCCTGGACTATGGATCGGGGACCGGCATATTCATCCGGTTCCTGAAAGAGGAAGGTTATTCCGACGTCTCCGGCTACGATCCCCACGTA
>JAJZUU010000044.1 GCA_021848325.1 Pseudomonadota bacterium
TGGTCGAGGACAGATTTTGTCGATTTTGCAGGTCAATAGTCGTTCTATTGACCAAAAAAGCGGCGAAATATGGACCGGTCAGGCGGATTTGCAGCCGATTTCCTTTAAGTCCGACAGGCTCCTAGCCTTGCCTGGCCTGGATCAGGTCGATGCGGCGCAGCATTTCCCGGCTGAGAAACCCGCCCGCCCGCAACGGCGACAACAGCTCCAGGGTTTCCTTGCCGGTGAAGTAGGAGGAAAACGTCCTCAGCCTTTCCCTCTGCTCGTAGATGGAGGCGATGATCCAGTCGGGCAGCCTGCCCTGCGGGTCCACCTTCTCGAAGTGCCGGGAGACGGCCAGAAACGGCTCGTCCAGTTGAATCGAACCGCCCGAGGCCAGTAGGCTCGCCAACTGGTTCAGGGCGTTTACGGCGACGCTACGCTTTCCGCTCTCGGCCAGGAGCCGCGCCAAGGTCATCAGCCGCGGAAAGCTGGGCGCGGTGGCGGCCAGCGAGGCCATGCTGCTGCATGCGGTATCGAGGCAGGCGTAGCGTTGGCCCAGGTCGAGTTCCGGATTGGCGGAGCGGGCGAAGAGATTGAGCACCACCCGGTACACGTCGGACCATTGGTCGACCGCCTCGTTCCCGCCGTTGTCCAGGAAGGCCGCTGCATAGGGTTGCGGCGCCAGATAGTCGC
The DNA here is from genome assembly GCA_021848325.1 of Pseudomonadota bacterium. Taxonomy (GTDB): domain Bacteria; phylum Pseudomonadota; class Gammaproteobacteria; order Burkholderiales; family JAJZUU01; genus JAJZUU01. The sequence goes on from JAJZUU010000044.1 coordinate 676, forward strand.
GCCATTCGGTGGCGTCGATGGCGGGAAAACCCGCAAGGGGCGCCTGCTCTGCCAGCAGCAGGCCGTCCCGTTCCAGGGCCGCGGCGCGCTCGGGCTTGCAGGCAAACAGATTCAGGCCGAAGGCATCCAGTTCGTCCGGGCCCCGGAACGGCACCAGTGCCTCCAGCCCCGGGACGAAGCGATACAGGGCGTATCCCAGCTCCACCAAGGTCTCGGCGGCGCTCAGGTCCAGCTCCGCGCCGCGGCGGACGGCACACATCACCAGGGGAGAGGTATCGGCGAAAAACCGGCGCCATTTCGCGGCAATTCCGCCCTCGCCGTCGTTGGTATCCGGGCTCAGGCGGACGAAATCCACCTCCGTCCAGCCGGAAACGCACTCGTCGAGCTTCACGTCGAGGCCATGGGCCTGCGCGATCTCCAGGTTGTCCAGGCCATTATGCCGCTTGCTCAGGTCGAGATAGGCGTACATCGCGCCCGGCGTGGTAATGGCCAGCAACCTGGTGCCGGCGCCGACCTTCCGCGCCAGGGGGACGGCGTACATCCCGAGGGCGGCCCCGACATCGAACACCCTGGCGCCCGGCTGCACCGCCCCGAGGACGAATCCGTACTCCGCGTCGTACCAGCCTCCCTGCTCCCGCAGCACGTAGCTGTGGACATCCTCCAGGGAGTCGGGCACCGCCAGTTCCACCTCGGCCACCGGCGCATACAGGACGGGCCTGCTGCGCGCTATCTCCGGTACCCGGTGCCGGGGAAACTTCGCGTTCCACCCGTCCACATAGGCGGCCTCCATATGGCGCGCGAACAGGATGGGATCGTACAACACCGAGTCCTTGAGGGCCTCCGGGATGGCCCGGTGCAATTCCCGGATCCGGTCCGGGTTGCGGGCCAGGGCCACCGCCTTGGCCACGTATTCGTCCTCCCCGAACGCAATCAGGTCTTCCGTGGCCAGGGGCAGGTTCTTCAGTATCGAGTAGGTAATGCGCTCGGCATGGCTGTCCCCCACCATGGTGACCATGGGCACGCCCATCCAGGTGGCCTCGGTGGAGGTAGTGCCGCCGGTCATGGGGAAGGTATCCAGCGCGATGTCCAGGTCGTTGTAGTAGCGCAGATGGCTGCCGTCCGGATGGGGCTTCCAGATCAGTTCGACCCTGCCCGTAGCAATGCCGTGCCGGGCGAACTCCGCCAATATCTGGCGCCGGCTCTCCTCCAGCAGCAAGTTAGGATGGTTCATCACCAGCCGGGCCTCGGGCAGCTCCCGCAGGATGCGGCTCCAGACCCGGAGGGTGTCCGGGTTGACCTTGTAGGGATTGATCAGGGTGCCGAAGGTGACGTAGCCGTTGCGCTCCAGCGGAATAATTGGATTGATCTTCTGCTCGGGAAAATCCCCGAAGCAGAAAGCGCTTTGCTCCAGCAACAGCGGCTTTTCGGTGCAGTAGCGGGCATACTCCTCGCCGGCCAGATAGGGATCGGCGACGATGTAGTCCATGGCGGCGATGCCGGAGGTGTAGGGATAGCCCAGGTAGGTCACCTGCATCGGGGCGGAGCGGTAGGCCATCAGATCGATCCGGGAGTCCGTGGTATAGCCGGCCAGGTCCACCAGGATGTGGATGCCATCGTCCCGTATCCGCTGCGCCGCTTCCGGGTCCGACATCCCGGTGATGTCGACGAAACCGTCCACGGTGCGCCGGTACTGCTCGGTGACCTGATCCGGCTTCTTTGTGTTGGAATAGCAATAGACCTCGAACCGGCGCTTGTCGTAGAAATTGATGGGACCGCGGATGAAGCTGCTGACCACGTGGGCACGGAAGTCCGGCGAAATATAGCCGATGCGCAGCCGCTCGGTGGACGCCATCGCCTTGGGGTGCGTGGCAAAGGGCGGGGTGCCCCGGCTCTCGTCGATCTTTCTGCCCAGTACGCGGTGCACGTCGAGCAAGGTAGCGTTGGTCACGCCCTGGGCGCTCAACAGGTCCAGAGCGCTGCTGGAGATATCCCCCTTCGACGCGCTGCCGTCGAAAATGGTCTTGAGCAGCAGCGGCTGGAGCCGCTCGACGATGTCCCACAGGCAAAGTTTCTTGGCCACCGAAAAGGCGGGCGCCACCGAAAAAGCGGGCAGCGCTGCCTGCTCGGTCTCCGACAGCGAGGCGATTTCCCGTACCAGCTGGCCGGCCTCCTCCGCGTCCCCCTGGAGGAACACGGCCCGCAGCAGGTTGCTCAGGTTGAAGGTGTCCCGCGGCTTGAGCGCCAGCGCCCGCCGATAGTAGCCTGCCCCCTCCTCCAGACGGCCGGTTTCGCACAGGATGGCCCCAAGGGACCCCAGCACCATCAGGTTCTCCGGGGCCACTTCCAGCGCCCGGCGGTAATATCCTTCCGCCTCTGCCAGGCGTCTTTGCTGAAAACATACCCCGCCCAGGTTGCTCAGGGCGTCCCGATGCCCGGGGGCGAGTTTGACGACGCGTTTGTAGAACCCTTCGGCGGCCGGCAGGTCCCCTCTGGAATAATGCAGCACGCCCATATTGTTCAGGGCGTCGATATGGTTCGGCTGGGCCGCGAGCACCGCCCGCAGGAGCTTCTCGGCCTCGTCGTAGCGCTTCTCCATCACGCAGATCGCGCCCATCACGTGGCTGGCGCCGACGTTTCCCGGTTGCCGCTTGAGGATGTTCGCACAAATGGATTTGCCCTGGTCGAGCTCCCCCGCCAATACCCGTTGTTCGGCCTTCTGAATCTCGCTTTGGATGCTCATTGGATCTTTCCAGGTAGGACGGCAAATCGGGTCAGGCGCGCCGCTTGAGCCAGGCCCCCGGCCAGTAGGTCACGCTTTCGGTGATATTGCCCTCGTTGAAGGGGAACACCGGGAGCACTAGTTCGAAGTCCGGATTCTCCTGCAGGAATTCCCGCGCCGCCTCCTTCGGGTTGTTCCAACCCCAGTCCTCCTTGCTGCGCGGGGCGCCCACCAGGTCTCCCATGATGCCGTCCATGGCGACGATGTAGGAGCCGGGGGAAACCAGGCCGGAATAGGCCCTGAGTTCGCCCAGCACGTGGGCCTTGGAGTGATTGGAGTCGAGGGTGACCAGCACCTTTTCCCCCGGTTTGACCAGGCCCTTTACCTGATCGACGATGGCCGGGTCGATCGAGCTGCCTTCCACCAGGGTGATGTATTCGAACATCTCGTGCGCCTCGATGGCCTTGCGGTTATGGGGGCGGATTTCCACATCCACCCCGATCACCCGGCCCCGCCCCATCGCCTTCAACAGGCTGGCATAAAAGATCAGCGATCCGCCATGGGCGATGCCGGCGTCGATGATCACGTCGGGCTTGACCTGGTAGATGGCTTCCTGGATGCGCAGCATATCATCCGGCAACTGGATGATGGGCCTGCCCATCCAGGTGAAACTGTAGACATATTTGTTGTCCCACCCGCAGCGCAGCCATGCCTTCGAGATGATGGAAAAGGCCTCCGGCGTATCCATGGGAAAGGTTTGGGTGCCGTTTTCGTCTTTCACCATGACCAGGGCGTTTTTCATGTCTATCTTTATCATCTATCGGGTCCTCAGCCTGAAGTGGGGAAAGGGCGACTATATCGCCCGCTTGACGCGCCATACCGGAGAGCGGTGCGCGGCCGGCTCAAAAATCCAGCAACCGCTTGCGGTTCTTTCTGCGCACGTGTACGCCTGGCCGGTCATCAGCGAGATGAGGATGTGGATCGCCAATTGCGGATCGTTCATTGCTTGCTCCCTGCATCTATTAACCCGGCCCAACAATTCCGTCGCTCCCGCGCAGGCGGGAGCCCGGTAAAACCGGCTGGATTCCCGCCTGCGCGGGAATGACGACACCACGGAATTTACAGGCCATCTTAATAATCTCTGGGCGTGTTGGTATACCTCGCAATCAGTTGCTGCAGATCGTCGAGGACAAGCGAGGGCGAATAGCCGAACTCTTGTCGCACCCGCTCGATGGAAATCCTCGGGAAGGAGACCGTGCGCGCCTGGCCGGATACCTCCAGTTCGCACCCGGTCAGTCTGCGTATCTCCACCAGCAGCGTCCCGTTGCTCACATTGATTCCACTTGCCACGTTGTACAGCCGATGGCGGCCGGACTGGGCTATCGCGGGCAATAGCTCTACAACATCGTCAATGCTGACATAATCTTTAGCCGAATCCAGAGTGGTATGGAGCACGACCCGCTTGCGCTCGACCGCATCGCGCAGGACGGAAGACAGGAAATTGCCGGAGGCGAAGTCCCCCCCGTACACGTTGGACAGCCTCACCGCGCGGACGTTGGGCCGGCCGCAGGCGAAGCACAGCGATTCGCCGGTGGTCTTGGTCAGGTTGTAGAGGTCGCCGGGATTCTGCGGATCGGCCAGCAGCGGCCGGCCTTCTTCGGCCTCCCCGGAATTTCCGTAGATCCGGGTGGACGACAAATAGAGCAGGGAATCGAAGGCGGCGTGTTCCAGGACGTCCGCCAGATAGCACACGTGGGCCCGCACCGTGTCGAACGGGCGCGTGCGGAAATCCGCGGTGAGGCCGATGCAGTAGATTACGTGGCCAAGATCCCGGGACAGCACCAGCGGGCTGCCGCGCCCCGGCGCGAGGCATTCGTGCCCCAGGTGCGCCAGGTGCGGCACGAGATGCGAGCCGATGAAGCCGGATGCCCCGAGGATGGTGAATCTCATTCCCGGTATCCTGTCTTTCTCAAGGGGTTGCCGACATTGATCGAATACGGCTCCAGTTCCCCCTGCACCAGCGAGTGGGCCCCGATGACGCAGCCTTTGCGCAGCACCGCTCCGTCCAGGATCACGCAATTGGCGCCGATCCACACGTCGTCCTCGACAATGATCCCGCCCTTGCTTGGCTTGAAGCGCTGCTCCGCGATCTTCCTGTCGCGCCGCCTGTATTCGTGGTTCACCGGGGCGAAGGTGCAGTTGGCCGCCACCAGCACGTCGTCGCCGATGGTCACGCCGTTTCCCGAATAGATCACGACGCCGGAATTGAGATAGCTGTTGCGGCCGATGCGCACATCCCCGCTCCCGCCCACCGGCTTGATCTTGACGAAGGAATCGATCACCGCCCCGTCCTCGATGACGATGCGGCTTCCTCTGACCGAATCCTCGATATCGGCCAGTTTGGAAATACGGGCGGTCGGCGAAATGATCAGCATGGTTCCTCACGGCATCGGCGGGCAGTCGCGGTCCTTGGCGCTCAGGCTCGGATTGGCGATCGGCCAGAAAATGCCGAAGGCCGGATCGTCCCAGCGCACCCCCCGGGCGAGTTCCGGACGGTAGGCCTCGGACACCTGGTAGAACACCTCGCAGTTGTCTACCAGGGTCTGGTAGCCGTGGGCGAAGCCCTCCGGCACGTACAGCATCTTCCGGTTGCGGGCGGTCAATTCCACGGCGAACCATTTCTTGAAGGTGGGCGAATCCTCGCGTAGGTCGATAATGACATCGTACACCGCGCCCCTGGTGCACCTCACCAGTTTCGCCTCCCAGTGGGGCGCCGCCTGGTAGTGCATGCCGCGCAAGGTGCCCCGCTCGATATTGAACGAGATGTTGCACTGGGTGAGACGGGGGTTTAAGCCGTGGGCCGAGAATTCCTCCCGGCACCAACTGCGGGCGAAAAATCCACGCTCGTCCCGCACCGGCTCCAACTCGATCAAGAATGCCCCCGCAAGGGGTGTCGGGCTAAATCGCATGGCGCGGGCGCCCGATGGCGTGCGGCAGGCCGCGTCTCACGGCTGCGCCCATGACGCCCCCCAGCGTTGCGCGGCCGCGACGTAGTCGTCTATCTGCCGATGGCAGACGGCGCGGATATCATCCACCGAGGCCTGCCGCGCCTGGCGGTACCACGCCACCGTCTGCTCGACCGCCTGCGCCACCGTGTAGGTGGGGCGCCAGCCGAGCCGGGCCGCGGCCTTGCTGATGTCCAGTTTCAGCAGCCCCGCCTCGTGGGGCTCGCCAGCGCTATCGGCGAGCGGGCGCCAACTGCCGCCGCCCCATGCGGCGACCACCTGGTCCAGCAAGGCCCCCACAGGAATCGCATCGCTGGCAGCCGGCCCGAAGTTCCAAGCCCCGGCGAAGCGCCCCGGTTCCTGCCATTGCCTTGCGGCGAGCCACAGGTAGCCCGACAGGGGCTCCAGCACGTGTTGCCACGGGCGGACCGCGGCCGGGTTGCGGGCGATGACCGGCTCATTTCTTGCGAGGGCGCGAATACAGTCGGGGATGAGCCGGTCCTGCGACCAGTCGCCGCCGCCGATGACGTTGCCCGCCCGCACCGTCGCCAGGCTGGGCGCCCCCGCCCCGGCAAAAAAGGAATCCCGGTAGGCCGCGGCTACCAGTTCAGCGCACGCCTTGCTGCTGCTGTAAGGGTCGCGGCCGCCCAACCGGTCCACCTCGCGGTAAGGATAGTCCCATTCCCGGTTCTCGTAGCACTTGTCGCTGGTGATTACCTGGCACACGCGCACCGAGGGGGTGTGGCGCACCGATTCAAGCAGGTTCACCGTGCCCATCACGTTGCTCGCGTAGGTATCCACCGGAGCATCGTAGGACTGCCGCACCAGGGCCTGGGCCGCCAGGTGGAACACCACCTGGGGCCGGTGTCGTTCCAGCACCGTTTGCAGCTGCGGGAGATCGCGGATGTCGCCGAACAGGGAGGTCATATTCCGGGCCACGTCCGCCTTCTCGAACAGGCTCGGCTCGGTGCCGGGAGGCAGCGCGTAGCCGACCACCTCGGCCCCCAGCCGTTGCAGCCACAGGCTCAGCCAGCCCCCCTTGAATCCGGTATGGCCGGTGACCAGCACCGTTTTTCCGGACCAGAAAGCGGATTTCATGGCCACACCTTCCACGGGGCCCTGCCTGAAGTCCACAGTTCCTCCAACTGGGTCTTCTCGCGCAAGGTATCCATCGGCTGCCAGAAGCCCCCGTGGGGATATGCAACCAATTGGCCTTCCCTCGCCAGCCTGGCCATGGGCTCCACCTCCCAATGGGTATCGTCCGACGGGATGTAGTTCACCACCTCGGGCTTCAGCACGAAGAAACCGCCGTTGATCCATCCGCCGTCGCCCTGGGGTTTTTCGTGAAAGCCGCGCACCCGCTCGCCTTGCATGTCCAGGGCGCCGTAACGCCCCGGCGGCTGCACCGCGGTGACCGTGGCCAGAGCCTTGCGCTGTTTGTGGAATTCGACCAATTGGCCGATGTTCACGTCCGCCACCCCGTCGCCGTAGGTGAAGCAGAAGTCCTCCTCCCCCAGGTACTGCCGCACCCGCTTCAGACGGCCGCCGGTCATGGTCTTCTCCCCTGTCTCCACCAGGGTGACGCGCCAGGGCTCGGCGCTGTTCTGGTGCACCTCCATGCTGTTTCTCGCCATGTCGAAGGTGACGTCCGAGGTGTGCAGAAAGTAGTTGTTGAAGTATTCCTTGATGACATAGCCGCGGTAGCCCAGGCAGATGACGAACTCGTTGATGCCGTGGGCCGAATAGATCTTCATGATGTGCCACAGGATGGGCTTGCCGCCGATCTCGATCATCGGCTTGGGCTTGACGTACGTTTCCTCGCTGATGCGGGAACCCAGCCCTCCGGCAAGAATGACCGCTTTCATCCGTTTCTCCCTTACTCTTCCACCGGGGCTTGTTCGGGGAACAACACCTCGGTGAAGCCGAACAGGCGCAAGTCCGGGATGCGCATGGGGTAAAGAATGCCCATGAGATGGTCCACCTCGTGCTGCACCACCCTCGCGTGAAATCCCTCCACCGTGCGGTCCACGTCGTTGCCGTACTGGTCCAGCCCCCGGTAGCGCAGCCGCCTGAAGCGCGGCACCACGCCGCGCAGGCCGGGCAGGCTCAGGCAGCCCTCCCAGCCCTCTTCCATTTCCTCCCCCAGGGGGCTGAGGAGGGGGTTGATCAACACGGTCTCCGGCACCTCCTCGGCATCCGGGTAGCGCGGGTTGCGCTGCACGCCGAAGATCACCACCTGCAGCCCGACCCCGATCTGCGGGGCGGCGAGACCGGCGCCATTGAGCGCCACCATGGTGTCCCGCATGTCCGCCACTAAAGCGTGCAGCTCCGGGGTATCGAATGCGGCAACCGGCTGGGAGTCCTGCAACAGACGCGGATCCCCCATCTTGAGGACCGACCTAATCGCCATTGTCCAATTCGACCAGGTGTTCCAGGATGGTTCTCACCCGTTGCATGCCCTGCTTCAGCACCGCATCGATCTCCTGGTAGCTGATGCGCTGGGCGCTGGAACCGCGCCCCGCCGCATAGTTGGCCACCACGCCGATGGCCGCATAGCATAGCCCGATCTCCTTGGCCAGCGCCGCTTCGGGCATGCCGGTCATGCCCACCATGGTGGCGCCGTCCCGCTCCAGCCGGTCGATTTCGGCCTTGGTTTCCAGGCGCGGCCCCTGTACCGCGGCGTAGACCCCGCCGTCGATGCAGTTCTCTCCGGCGCTGAACACGGCCTCCATGCACTTTTGGCGCATGGCCTCGCAGTAGGGCTGGGTGAAGTCCATGTGGGTGACCGGCTTGCCACCGCCGTCGAAATAGGTGTTTTCCCGCCCGTAGGTATAATCGATGATCTGATCGGGAAGAACGATGGCCCCGGGGCCGAGATCCGGCTGGATGCCGCCGACCGACGCGACGGAAACCACCTTGGTCACCTTTTGCGAATGGAGCGCCCAGATGTTGGCGCGGTAGTTCACCTGATGGGGAGGGATGGTGTGGCCGTAGCCGTGGCGCGCCAGGAAAACGACACCATGGTCCCGGATCTTGCCGAAGGTGAGCGCGCCCGAGGGCTCGCCGTAGGGCGTCCGGATGACCTGACGGTGGGTGATTTCCAGGTTGGCGAGCTTGGTCAGCCCGGTGCCGCCTATGATTGCCAGCATGCTTTCCTCAATTCCAAAGGGGGTGATTCACTTCAAGGCGTAGATGGCCGGCAGATTGCGCCACAGGCCGTGCACGTCCATGCCGAAACCGAACACGTAGCGGTCCGGTACCTCCAGGCCGACGAAGTCCGCCTTGACCGGTTTCGGCTTGCCGATTTGCTTGTCGGTAAACACCGCGCTGTAGAAGGCGGCCGCGCCCATGTCGAGGACCTTGCCGCGGATGGCGGCCAGGGTGTGGCCCTCGTCCAGGATGTCATCCAGCACCAGCACCACCCGGCCCGCCACATTCTCGCGCGGCAGCACCTTCCAGTCGAGGGCGCCGCCTCGGGTGGCGTTGCCGTAGCGGGTAACGTGAATGTAATCGAAGTCCAGCGGGAACGCGAGTTGCGGCAGCAACTGGCCGGTGAACACCACCGCCCCGCCCATGACGCTGAGCACCAGCGGACAGCGCCCGCCGAGGGCAGCGGTGATCTCCCCCGCAACCCGTTTGACCGTGTCGGAAACAACGGCGGCGGAACAGATCTGCTCCGCCCCGTTCAGAATATCCCATGCCTCGTTTGCCGGACGCATTCCAGAAGGTCTCAGAGGTTGTGAACAAACCTGCTGCGCGACCGGATGGCTTCGTTGCTCACTCGCTCACTCCTCGCCTATCCATTCGATATGTCTCGTCGTTCGCATCGTTCGCGCCTCGCACTCCGGACGCTCGCGACGGTTTCTTCACAACCTCTCGGTAAGCGCAGCCCCCCGATTCCCCGATTTCCGGGATCAGGTCCTCGCCCCCAAGCGCGAGGGTGGGGGCGCAGACCCTGACGTAGCGTTTCTCGGCTACGCCGTTCTTGCCCCGTTCACCGGAGCGGGCCGTCCGGATCACCTCCGCGCCGTATTCGGTCGGATCGGCGTTCACCATCAGAATCATTAGCTTGTCCGCCATAACTTGGCCTCCCGACGGATGCGGGGCGCCCTGTCCGAATCGGCAAAATACCCCTCGGATTATAACGATTAAGCCCCTCTGCCTGTCCATTTTTTTGGCCCGGCCTTCCGCCGCAGCGCGCTGGCGGGCATCGGACGATTTGCCGCGGGCCCTCATCCCCGGCCCTCCTCCCCGGGGGAAGCGAAATCTCCGCTCCCCGCCCTCGCCGCCGATTGGTCCGGAGTCCTACCCCACCCACTTCCTGGCGTTGCGGAACATGCGCAGCCAGGGGCCGTCCTCGCGCCAGGCGTCCGGGCGCCAGGAATGCTGGACGGTGCGGAACACCCGTTCCGGATGGGGCATCATGATGGTGAAGCGGCCGTCGGCGGTAGTGAGCCCGGTGATTCCGCCGGGGGAACCGTTGGGATTTAGAGGATAGTTTTCTGTGGGTCGGCCGCAGTGGTCCACGTAGCGCACGGTGATCCGGGCGGCCTCCATTTGGGCCGGGCTCGCGAATTCGGCGTAGCCCTCGCCGTGGGACACCACGATGGGCATGCGGCTGCCGGCCATGCCCTCGAACAGGATGGAGGGGCCGTCTTGCACCTCCACCATGACGAAGCGCGCCTCGAACTGCTCCGACCGGTTGCGCACGAAGTGGGGCCAGGCATCCGCCCCGGGGATGATGGCGTGCAGGTTGCTCATCATCTGGCAGCCGTTGCACACCCCCAGGGCGAAGGTGTCGGCGCGCCGGAAGAAGCGTTCGAAATCGTTCCGCGCCCGGGGATTGAACAGGATGGACTTGGCCCAGCCCTCGCCCGCCCCCAGCACGTCGCCGTAGGAGAAGCCGCCGCAGGCGACGAAGCCCTTGAAGGCTTCGAGAGAGACGCGGCCGGCGATGACGTCGCTCATGTGCACGTCCACCGTCTGGAAGCCGGCGCGGTCGAAGGCGGCGGCCATTTCCACCTGGCCGTTGACCCCCTGCTCGCGCAGGATGGCCAGCCTGGGACGGCTGCCGCTGTTGATGAAGGGAGCCGCGATGTCCTGGCCGGGGTCGAACCTGAGGCGGGCATGCAGGCCCGGATCGGTTTGGTCCAGGATGCGCTCGAATTCCTGCCGGGCGCACTCCGGGTTGTCGCGCAGGGCCTGCATGCGGTAGCTGGTCTCGGACCAGGCCCGTTGCAGGTCGATGCGGCGTTCGTTGAAGATCTCGACGCCGTTGCGCAGCAGGCGCACGCAATCGTCGCCGTTCGGTTGGCCGATCACGTGCAGTTCGCTTCTCAGGCCGGCGGCGAAGAACGCCGCCATCACCGCCTGGGTGTCGCTGCGCCGCACCTGGAGCAGCGCCCCCAGTTCCTCGTTGAACAGGGCGCAGTAGATGCGCTGGGTATAGCCCGCCGAGGGCAGTTCGGGCTCCTCCTCGCCGCGCCGTTCCACGTCGCTGCGGATCTGCTCGAAGCACAGCTCGTCCATGTCCACGGTGAGGCCACCGTGGCCGGCGAAGGTCATCTCGCACAGGGTGACCATGAGCCCCCCGTCGGAGCGGTCGTGGTAGGCGAGTATCTTGCCTTCCCGGTTGAGCCGCTGCACGGTCTCGAAGAACCCCTTGAGCTTGGCGCTGCTCACCAGGTCCGCGCAGCTGTCGCCGATCTGCTTGTACACCTGGGCCAGGGCGGAGCCCCCCAGGCGGCAGCGGCCGGCGCCTAGGTCGATCAGGATGAGGTCGGTCTCGCCCTGGTCGCTGCGCAACTGGGGGGTAAGGGCCTTGCCGGCGTCGGGGGTGGGAGCAAAGGCGGAGACGATCAGCGACAGGGGCGCGGTCACTTCCTTGTTGACCCCGTCCTCGCTCCACACGGTCTTCATGGAGAGGGAATCCTTGCCCACCGGGATGCTGATGCCCAGCGCCGGGCACAGATCGGTGGCCACCGCCTTGACGGTGTCGTACAGGGCCGCATCCTCGCCCGGGTGCCCCGCGGCGGCCATCCAGTTGGCGGACAGCTTGATGTCTCCGATGTCCTCTATCAGGACCGAGGCCATGTTGGTGAGCGCCTCGCCCACCGCCAGGCGGCCCGAGGCCGCCGGGTCGATCAGGGCCGCCGGGGCACGTTCCCCAACGGCGAAGGCCTCGCCCCGGCGGGTCTTGAACCCCATCAGGGTCACCGCCGCATCGGCCACCGGCACCTGCCACGGGCCCACCATCTGGTCCCGGGCCGTCAGGCCGCCCACGGTGCGGTCGCCGATGGCAATGAGGAAGGTCTTGTCCCCCACCGTGGGCAGGCGCAGTACCCGGTAGACGGCCTCCTTGAGTTCCATCCCTTCAAGATCCAGGGCGGGCAACTCCACGTGCAGGTGCGCAGCCTCCCGGGTCATGCGCGGCGGCTTGCCCAGCAGCACGGACAGGTCCATGTCCACCGGCCGGTTGTGAAAAAATGCGTCCTCCACCACCAGCCGGTGCTCCGCGGTGGCCTCACCCACCACCGCGAAGGGGCAGCGCTCCCGCTCGCACATGGCCGCGAAGGCCGCGAAATCGTCCGGGGCGACGGCCAGCACGTAGCGCTCCTGGGCCTCGTTGCACCAGATCTGCATGGGCGACATGCCCGCTTCCTCGTTTGGCACGTCCCGCAGCCGGATGCGGCCCCCCAGGCGGGAACCGTGCACCAGCTCGGGCAGGGCGTTGGAGACCCCTCCCGCCCCCACGTCGTGGATGGAGAGGATGGGGTTTTTGTCGCCCAACTGCCAGCAGCGGTCGATCACCTCCTGGGCGCGGCGCTGCATCTCGGGGTTGCCGCGCTGCACCGAGTCGAAATCCAGGTTCTCCACATTGGCGCCGGTGTCCATGCTGGAGGCCGCGCCGCCGCCCAGGCCGATCAGCATGCCGGGCCCGCCCAGTTGGATCAGTAGCGCGCCGGGGGGAATCTCCCGCTTGAAGGCGTGCCGGGCGGAGATATTGCCCACCCCGCCGGCCAGCATGATGGGCTTGTGGTAGCCGCGCATCCGGCCTGCCACTTCTTCCTCGTAGCTGCGGAAATAGCCGGCCAGATTGGGGCGGCCGAATTCGTTGTTGAAGGCGGCGGCGCCGATCGGGCCTTCCAGCATGATCTGCAGGGCCGAGGCGATGCGCCCGGGCCGGCCGTAGCCGCCCTCGTCCCCCCGGTAGGTCTCCCATGGCTGGCGGAAGCCGGGGATGTTCAGATTGGACACGGAGAACCCGCACAGCCCCGCCTTGGGCTTGGAGCCGCAGCCGGTCGCGCCTTCGTCGCGGATCTCCCCGCCGGAGCCGGTGGCCGCCCCGGGAAAGGGGGAAATGGCGGTGGGGTGGTTGTGGGTTTCCACCTTCATCAGGATCTGGGTCTGCTCCGCGACGTAGCCATAACCGGCATCCCCCGGGGTGGGATAGAAGCGCTCCACCTCGGCCCCCTCGATCACCGAGGAATTGTCGGAATAGGCGACGACGGTACCCCGCGGGTTGCACCGGTGGCTCTCGCGGATCATGCCGAACAGGGTGTCGGACTGTGGTTGCCCGTCGATCACCCATTGCGCATTGAATATCTTGTGGCGGCAGTGCTCTGAATTGGCCTGGGCGAACATCATCAGTTCCACGTCGGTGGGGTTGCGGCCCATGCGGGTGAAATTTTCCACCAGGTAGTCGATCTCGTCCGGCGACAGGGCGAGGCCCATTTCGCCATTGGCCCGGGTCAGCGCCGCCGCCCCCTCGGCCAGGATATCCACGGTGGCCAGCGGCTGCGGCTCGAAATGGCGGAACAGGCCGCCTGCGGCCTCGAAGCCGGGCAGCACCGTCTCGGTCATGCGGTCGTGGAGCAAGGGGCCGACGCCCCGCCTTTCCTGGTCGGTGAAGCCCTGCCCCCCCAGTTTGGCCAGATAGTAGGCGACGCCGCGCTCGATCCGTTCCAGCGCCTCCAGCCCGCAGTGGCCGGCGATGTCGGTGGCCTTGCTGGACCAGGGGGAAATGGTGCCCAGCCGCGGCACCACCAGGAACAGATCGCCTTCGGGTACCTCGTCGCGCGCGGCGGGCCCATAGCTGAGCAGCCGGGCCAGCACCTCCGATTCCTCCGGCCGCAGCGGGCGGGTAGCCGCCGCGAAGTGCCAGTACTCGGCATGCACCCGCTCGATTCCGGGGACGGCGGAGCGCAGGGCGGCGGTCAGTTTTTCGAGACGGAACGGGGAGAGGGCGGGACGGCCGCGCAGCTTGACGACTTCGGACATGGGGAACCTGGCTGAGAGCGGGGAAAGCGTGATTTTACCCGAAAACCGCCGGCGCGAGGAGGCGGACGCAGCCCCCGGCATTATGCCCGGCTCGCCTTCCGGGGCGGCAGCCCGATACCCTACCGCTGTTTGAGCAGGTGCCCCACGTAGCGGCCGACCCCATCCTGCACGTTGAGGAAGGGTTCCTGGTACCCGGCCGCGCGCAGTGCCCCCACATCGGCTTGGGTGAAGCTCTGGTACTTGCCCTTGAGCGCCGCCGGGAAGGCGACGTAGCTAATGATCCCGCGCTCCTGCAACTGCGCCAGGCTCAGGCTCTCTTCCCCGTTGGCCGCGCGACAGGCATTCACTGCGGCCACCGCCACGTCGTTGAAGGTCTGGGCGAAACCGGTGCCCAGGTTGAATATCCCCGAGTGTTCCGGATGGTCGAGGAAGTACAGGTTGACCTTCACCGCGTCTTCCACCGACACGAAATCCCGTAGTTGCTCGCCGTTGCCGTAGCCGTCGCAGCCCTCGAACAGGCGCACCTTGCCTTCCGCGGTGTACTGGTTGAAGAAATGGAAGGCGACCGAGGCCATGCGCCCCTTGTGCTGCTCCCGGGGCCCGTACACGTTGAAATAGCGGAAACCCGCGATCTGCGCGGTCTTGTGCTGCCATTTGCGGCGCACATACTGGTCGAACAGGAACTTGGAATAGCCGTATACGTTGAGCGGCGCCTCAAATTCCCGCGACTCCTTGAAGGTGCTGCCTGCGCCGTAAACCGAGGCGGAGGAGGCATAGAGGAAGGGGGCCTCCTGTTCCTGGCAGAAGTTGAGCAGGGCGACCGAATAGCGGAAATTGTTGTCCATCATGTAGCGGCCGTCGGTCTCCATGGTGTCGGAGCAGGCTCCCTCGTGGAACACGGCGTCCACCGCGCCGTGGAAGACGCCTTCCGAAACCCGCTCCAGGAATTCCCGCTTGTCCAGGTAGTCGGCGATCTCGCAATCCACCAGGTTCTTGAACTTGTCGGCCCGGCTCAGGTTGTCCACCGCGATGATGTTGCTGTGGCCGCGCCGGTTGAGTGCCTTCACGATGTTGGCCCCGATGAACCCGGCCGCTCCGGTGACTACGTGATACATGGTCCGTCCTCTTGCCTCGTTTATTCAAAAAACCGTTTACCGGCGCGACGCCTAAGCCTCGCCGAACAATTCCTCGGGGTGCACCACGGCGGTGCCCAGTTTGCCCACCACAATGCCCGCGGCCCGGTTGGCCATGCGCACCGCATCGGCAAAATCCGCGCCGGTGGCGAGCATTACCGCCATGGTGGCGATCACCGTGTCGCCGGCGCCGCTCACGTCGAACACCTCCCGCGCCTGGGCCGGCTCGTGCAATACCCCCTGTTCCCGGTACAGGGCCATGCCCTCCTCGCTGCGGGTCACCAGCAGGGCCTGCAGGTTGAGGTTCGCGCGCAGTTGCTGCGCCTTGCGGGTCAGTTCCTCCTCGTTTTTCCAACTGCCGGCCACCTCCCGGAATTCGCTCCGGTTGGGGGTGAGCAGGGTGGCGTTGCGGTACCTGAGATAATCCTCCCCCTTGGGGTCCGCCAGCACCCGTTTGCCCGCCCGGTTGGCCAGGTCGATCATCTGCTCGATGTGGGCAAGCCCGCCCTTGCCGTAATCCGACAGGATCACCACGTCGCAATCCGGCAGCATCCGGCGGAAGTCCTCCAGGGCGAACGCCAGCACCTCGTGGCTGGGCTGGGTCTCGAAGTCGATGCGCAACAACTGCTGCTGCCGCCCGATCACCCTGAGCTTGATGGTGGTGGAGATCGTCCGGTCGTGGTGCAGCACGGCATGGATGTTTTCCTCTTCGAGCAGCCGGCCCAGGCAGGCGCCCGCCTCGTCGCCGCCGGTGACGGACAGCAGGGACACCCCGGCGCCCAGGGCCGCCACGTTGCGCGCCACGTTTGCCGCCCCGCCCAGCCTTTCCTCGATCCGGTCCACCTTCACCACCGGCACCGGCGCCTCCGGGGAGATGCGGCTGACCTCGCCGAACCAATAGCGGTCCAGCATGACGTCGCCCACCACCAGCACCCGTGCACGGGCGAATTGTTCTGCCGTCACGTTTCGCTCTCCGGGGCCCAGCGCCTATTTTCTGCCGACCGCATAATACTCCAGCCCCGCCGCCTGGACCACGGAAGGCTCGTACAGGTTGCGCCCGTCGAAGACGACCGGATGCTTCAGCTTGTCCTTCAATGCCGAGAAATCCGGGCTCCGGAACACCTGCCATTCGGTGACGATGGCCAATGCGTCCGCACCTTCCAGGGCCTCGGTCGGCGTCTTGGCCAGGCGCAGGCGCTGGCTGCCGCCGTAGATGCGACTGGCCTCGTCCATGGCCGCCGGGTCGTAGGCCGTGACCGTGGCGCCGCGCTGCCACAGCCCATCCATGAGCACGCGGCTGGGGGCCTCGCGCATATCGTCGGTGTTCGGCTTGAAGGCGAGCCCCCACAGGGCGAAACGCCGCCCGGAAAGGTCCTGGCCGAAGCGGGCCGTGATCTTGTTCAGCAGCACCTCTTTTTGCCTCTCGTTCACCTCCTCCACCGCTTCCAGTACCTGGAGCTCGCTGCCGTACTCCCGTGCCGTGCGCTGCAGGGCCTTCACATCCTTCGGGAAACACGACCCGCCATAGCCGCAGCCGGGATAGAGGAAGTAATAGCCGATGCGCGGATCCGAGCCGATGCCCTGCCGCACGTGCTCGATGTCCGCCCCCAGCTTCTCGGCCAGGTTGGCCAGGTCGTTCATGAACGATATGCGCGTGGCCAGCATGGCGTTTGCCGCATATTTGGTCAGCTCCGCGGACCGAACATCCATTACGATCAGCCGCTCGTGGTTGCGCTGGAAGGGGGCGTAGAGGGCACGCATGGTCTGCGTGGCGCGTTCGTCATCGGTGCCGACCACGATCCGGTCGGGACGCATGAAGTCCTCGACAGCCGCTCCCTCCTTGAGAAATTCCGGGTTGGACACCACGCTGAAATCGATATTTACCCCCCGTTTCTCCAGTTCTTCCTTTATCGCGGCGCGCACCTTGTCGGCGGTGCCGACCGGGACCGTGGACTTGTCGACGATCACCCGGTAGTCGTGCATGTTCCGTCCGATATTGCGGGCCGCCGCCACCACGTACTGCAGGTCGGCCGAACCGTCCTCATCCGGAGGGGTGCCCACCGCGATGAACTGGACCACCCCGTGGGCCGCGCTCTCTTCCATGCTGGTGGTAAAACGCAGGCGGCCGGCCGCCACGTTGCGCTGCACCATGTCTTCCAGCCCCGGCTCGTAAATGGG
The DNA here is from genome assembly GCA_021848325.1 of Pseudomonadota bacterium. GTDB lineage: Bacteria > Pseudomonadota > Gammaproteobacteria > Burkholderiales > JAJZUU01 > JAJZUU01. The sequence goes on from JAJZUU010000044.1 coordinate 17,991, forward strand.
GATCCCCCCCTGGCGCAGGATGTTGATCTTGCTTTCGTCCACATCCAGGCAGAGCACGTTGTTGCCCACCTCCGCCAGGCAGGTGCCACTCACCAGGCCCACGTATCCGGTGCCGATTACGCTGATTTTCACTGAGTTTCTCCCGATAATGAAATTTCTTGATTGATCCTGCGAAGCGCTTGCAGCGGGTCCGGCGACCGCGTGATGGGACGGCCGATCACCAGGTAGTCCGATCCCATGGAGATGGCATCGCTCGGAGTGGTCACCCGCACCTGGTCGTCGCCCGCCGCCTCCGCCGGCCGGATCCCCGGCGTCACCAAGCAGAAGCGCCGACCCAACTCCCGGCGCAGCATCGGCGCCTCCTGCGCCGAACACACCACTCCATCCAGGCCGCACCCCTGCGCCAGCCTGGCCAGGCGCAGCACGCCCTGCTGCGACCCATCGGCTATGCCCACCTCGCGCAGGTCCTGTTCTCCCATGCTGGTAAGCAGGGTCACCGCAATCAGCTTCGGCCTCGCGTCTACGCCTTCCAGCGCCTCCCGCGCGGCGGAAAGCATGGCCCGTCCGCCCAGGGCATGCACGTTCAGCATCCACACCCCCAGGCGCGCCGCCGCCTTGCAGGCGGCAGCCACGGTGTTTGGAATATCATGGAATTTCAGGTCCAGGAACACATCGAAGCCCATCCCCACCAGCTTCCGTACGCAGCCGGGGCCGGCCGCGGTGAACAGTTCCTTGCCCACCTTGAGCCGGCACAGGGCGGGGTCAAGGCGCCCGGCGAACTGCAATGCGGCCTCCTCGGCGGCGAAATCGAGGGCAACAATGACTCTCGGATCAGTCATGGCTCATCTGCGCCATTTCGGTCTCTTCCCTTCTTCTGGGCTGAAAGGTCTCCCACCCCCCGCACGCCGGGCAATGCCAATGGAACTGGCGGGCGTCGAACCCGCAATTGTCGCAACGGTACAGGGCAAGACGGCGCGTGTGCTGATGCACCAGGTTCTTGATGAGCTGCATATCGTGCCTGCGCTCCACCGGGGTATCCAGCATCTGGGCCTCCAGCAAGCGGTCCAGGCCCTGCAGGGTGGGGTTGCGCCGCAACTCGTCGCGCACCAGCCGGTACGCGGCATCCGTCCCCTCCGTCTCCAGGGTTGCCTGAAACACCACGTTCAGCAGGTCCAGCGAGGGATATCTGGCCAGGTATCCACGCAGCAGTTCCAGGCCTTCCTGCGGCCTGCCCGATTCCCGGTAGCCCGTCAGCAGCCTCTCCCCCACCAGGTGCAGGTAGCGGGGATCCTGGGTTTCGATGCGCCGCCAAGCCTTGGCCGCCCCGCTATAATGCTTTTCCGCCGCTTCGATGTCCCCCAGCAGGATATTCGCCCGCACGCAGCCGCGGTTGACCTCCAGGGCCTTTTCCAAGTGGCCGCGGGCCGCGTCCGGATCGCAACGGACCATGGCGCCCACGGCCAATTCGCAGTAGAAGTGGGCCATCTGCCTGTGGTATGGCAGGCTCGACTCCCTTCCCAGCCGCTGCGCAGTTTGGATGGCCTGGTGCCAGTCCTTTTCCTGCATGTAGATTTCCAGCAGGAATTCGAGGGCCGAGCGCGAATAGGCGGTGTCCAGCAAGTCGCCGAACAGTTCCTCCGCCCGATCGAGCAGGCCGGCCTTGTGGTAGTCCTGGGCGAGCTCGAATAAGGCCGTCAGCTTCTGTTCTTTGTCCAGATCCGGCCTCTCCAGCAGGCTTTGGTGGGTGCGGATGGCACGGTCCACTTCGCCGCGGCGGCGAAACAGCCCCCCCAGGGCGAAATGCAACTCCACCGTCTCCGGCTCGTCGCCCCTGACGACCTCGCTCAGGGCCTCGATGGCCCGGTCCGGCTGCTCGTTCAGGAGAAAGTTCAGGCCCTTGAAATACGACTCGGGGAGGGTGCGGGATTCCGAAATCAGGTGCTTGATATCGATGCGCGCCGCCAGCCAGCCCAGGGCGAAGAACAACGGAAAGGCCAGCAGCCACCAAAACTCAAATTCCATCGCTTTCCGAGGGCTGACCCTTTTGGCGGATTTCCTTCTTGAGCGCCATGATTTCCCGCTTCTGCCTGAACACCACGCGCAGATTCGCCGCTGCCCCGATCACCGCCCCCGCGAAGAAAAAGACGAAGAGCAGCAAGACCAGCGGTGCCTGCCATTGGTAACCAAGGTAGTAGTGCAAGGTTACGACTTCGCTGTTTCTCACCGCAAACCCGAGCAATAGCACGAACAGCACAAGGCGCAGCAGCCAGGACAAGTATCGCATGGGCATTTCCTATGGTTTGTTGGCGCCTCGGACAAAAGCAGACGCCGGTACGCTCAAGCGGGTCGTGTAATTGTAACCCGACCGGCAGGCCTTTGGGCAGCCGGTTGTGCGTCCCCGTACCGGGCCGAAGCCGTACCGCGCCGCGAGTACAAAAAAAGGCGGCACGATCTTTCGAGTGTGCCGCCTTTTCCTTGGCCATCTTCCTACCGGCAGACCTCAACCCCGGTAGTCGACCCTTTCGCGCAACTCCTTGCCCGCCTTGAAATGGGGCACTTGCTTCTCCGGCACGCTGACCTTCGCGCCGGTCTTGGGATTTCGCCCAGTACGGGGGGGGCGGTAATTCAGGCTGAAACTACCGAACCCCCTGATTTCGATGCGCTGCCCCTGAGCCAGACTTTCCGCCATCGCTTCGAGGATCGTTTTGACCGCAAGTTCCGCGTCCTTGGCGACAAGCTGCGGATAACGGGCCGCTAGGCTGGCTATCAGCTCCGACTTCGTCATGAATTTTTCCTTACTTATTGGTCGTTATTGGCTTGTTCCGAATTCTTGACATCCAGCTTGGCCTTGAGCAACGCGCCCAGGCTGGTGGTGCCCGCGCTGCCGCTCTGCTCGCTCGCCATCTTCTGCATGGCCTCGGACGTTTCTGCGCTATCCTTGGCCTTGATGGAAAGATTGACGGAGCGGTTCTTGCGGTCGACGTTGATGATCATGGCCTCGACTTCGTCGCCCTCCTTCAGGTGGGTGCGGATGTCCTCCACACGGTCGCGGGACACCTCGGATGCCCTGAGGTAGCCTTCCACCTCTCCGCCCAGAGAGATCACCGCCCCCTTGGCGTCGGCGGACTTCACCACCCCTTTGACGATGGCACCCTTATCGTGGGTAGCCACGAAATTGTTGAACGGGTCGCCGTCCAGTTGCTTGATGCCGAGGGAGATGCGCTCGCGCTCCATGTCGATGCCCAGGACCATGGCTTCCACGTCGTCGCCCTTCTTGTAGTTGCGCACGGCCTCTTCGCCGGCCAGCGTCCAGGAAAGGTCGGATAGATGCACCAGTCCGTCGATGCCGCCGGGCAACCCGACAAACACGCCGAAGTCGGTGATGGATTTGATCTGACCCGTGACCTTGTCCCCTTTCTTGTGGTTAAGGGCAAACTCTTCCCACGGGTTGGGCTGGCATTGCTTCATGCCCAGGGAGATGCGGCGGCGGTTCTCGTCGATCTCCAGGATCATCACTTCCACCTCGTCACCCAATTGCACCACCTTGGACGGATGGACGTTCTTGTTGGTCCAGTCCATCTCGGAAACATGAACCAGCCCCTCGATGCCCTGCTCGATCTCCACGAACGCGCCGTAATCGGTCAGATTGGTGACCTTGCCGAACAGGCGGGTGCCCTGCGGATAGCGACGGGACAGGCCCACCCACGGGTCCTCGCCCAGTTGCTTGAGACCCAGGGAAACCCGATTCTTCTCCTGGTCGAACTTGAGCACCACGGCTTCCAATTCGTCGCCCACGGACAGCACTTCGGAAGGATGCTTGACACGGCGCCAGGCCAGATCGGTGATGTGGAGCAGACCATCGATCCCGCCCAGATCGACGAACGCGCCGTAATCGGTGATGTTCTTGACGATCCCCTTGACCACGACGCCTTCCTTCAGGCCCTCCAGCAACGCTTGCCGCTCGGCGCCCAGACTGGCTTCGAGCATGGCGCGACGGGACACCACCACGTTGTTGCGCTTGCGATCCAGCTTGATGACCTTGAACTCCATCTCCTTGCCTTCGTAGGGAGTGGTGTCCTTGACCGGCCGGATATCCACCAGGGATCCCGGAAGGAATGCGCGAATGCCGTTTACCATGACGGTCAGGCCGCCCTTGACCTTGCCCTGGATCAGGCCGCTGACCGGCTTGCCTTCCTCCATGGCCGTTTCCAGATCGATCCACACGGCGAGCCGCTTGGCCTTTTCCCGGGACAGCTTGGTCGAACCGTAGCCGTCCTCCAGCGCCTCGATGACGACACTCACGAAATCGCCCGGGCTCACTTCCAGCTCGCCCTTGTCATTGCGGAATTCGTCGACCGGGATCATGCTCTCGGATTTCAACCCGGCGTTGACGATTACAAAACCACCCTCTACAGCCACGACCTCGGCGGTAATGACTTCGCCGGCGCGCATTTCCTGGCGGGACAAGCTCTCTTCAAACAGAGCGGAAAAACTTTCTTCGGATTGGGTTACGGGGGAAGAGGAAACGTTAGTCATTGGATGAACACCTGAATACACCCACCCGAGGGCGGGACTAGTTTAGTTGTCGACAACAAGCCGGAAGCACACAATGGAAAAGACAAAAGCCACCCCTTGCGAACCCCGCAAGGGTGCGACCCATCGTAACGCTTGAGGCGCCTTAAAGCGCGCGAGCCGCCCGACACCGCCTGATCAGCTCCGCGACCACCTGCTCGATGGTCAGCGAGGTGGTGTCCAGAAGACTCGCATCCGCGCACTTTTGCAACGGTGCAACGCTACGGGCGCTATCGCGCGCATCGCGCTGCCTTATGTCTTGCAAAATCTCACCGATATTAGCACACAAGCCTTTTCCTATCAACTGTTTATACCGGCGCTCCGCGCGCACCTCCGGGGTTGCGGTCAAAAAGACCTTCAGTGCCGCATCAGGAAACACGGTGGAACCCATGTCACGGCCGTCCGCGACCAGCCCCGGGGGCCTGCGGAAGGCACGCTGGCGTTCCAGCAAGGCCCGTCTCACCGCAGGAAAGGCGGCCACCTTTGAGGCGCCGTTGCCGCAAGCCTCGGACCGCACCTGCTCCGACACGGGCTCCCCTTCCAGCCATATCTCCCCGGCGCGAAAACTCACGTCCAGTCCATCGGCAAGCCGTGCCAGCGCCGCCTCGTCGTCCAGGGACAGGCCGGTCCGGGCGGCTGCCAGGGCGACCACACGGTACAGGGCGCCGCTGTCCAAGTAATGGAAACCCAGTTCCTTGGCCAGGAGGGCGGCCACCGTGCCCTTGCCGGAAGCCGAGGGGCCGTCGATGGCGATGACCGGCGCGGGAGTCGTCTCATTCATGGCCGAGCCCTACCGCTCGCCAATGCGCAGGCCCGCCGTGTTGGCGAGCCCCACGAACCCGGGGAAGGAGGTCGCCACGTTGGCACAGTCCCGGATGGTGATCGGGCCGCCGGCGTTCAGGGCGGCCATGGCAAGGGCCATGGCGATGCGATGATCGCCATGGCTCGCTACCTGACCGCCCTGATAGGCACCGCCCCGGATGCGCATGCCGTCCGGGGTGGGTTCGGCCTGCGCCCCCAACGCCCGCAGCCCATCCGCCATCACCTGGATGCGGTCGCTTTCCTTGACCCGCAGTTCTTCCGCCCCGGACAGGATGGTCTCGCCCCGGGCGTTGGCCGCCGCCACGAACACGGCGGGAAACTCGTCGATGGCCAGCGGCACCAATTCCTCGGGGATGCGCACACCGTTCAAAGGGGCATGCCTCACCCGGATGTCCGCCACCGGCTCCCCCCCCAGCTTGCGCTGGTTGTGCAGGGTGAGGTCCGCCCCCATCAGGCGCAGGATCTCGATGACCCCGATGCGGGTCGGGTTGATCCCGACATCGGCGAGCAGGATGTCCGAGCCGGGGGCGATGCTCGCGCCCACCATGAAGAAGGCGGCGGAGGAAATGTCCGCGGGCACCGCGATGTCCGAGGCCAGCAGCCTGCCGCCGCCCACCACGCAGACCCGCTTGCCGTCGCGCTCGACGCGGTAACCGAAGGCCTCCAGCATCCGCTCCGTGTGGTCGCGGGTGGGCGCCGGTTCGGTGACGCAGGTGCGGCCCGCGGCGTACAGACCGGCCAGCAGCACGGCCGATTTCACCTGGGCGCTGGCGACCGGCAGCAGGTAGTCGATGCCGTGCAGCCCTTCCACGGCGCGGATCACGAGCGGCGGCCGCCCGTTTTCCGCCGCCCCGATGTCCGCCCCCATGCTGCCCAGGGGCACGATCACGCGGTTCATCGGCCGCTGACGCAGGGAATCGTCGCCGGTCAGTGTCGCTTCGAACCCCTGCCCCGCCAGCAGGCCCGAAAGCAGCCGCATGGAGGTACCGGAATTGCCGCAGTCCAGCACCCCGGCCGGGGCCTTCAGCCCATGCATGCCGACCCCGTGGATCACCACCTCTCCCCGGTCTGGTCCCTCTATGCGCACCCCCATGGCGCGAAAGGCGTTCATGGTGGCCAAGGCGTCCTCCCCTTCCAGGAACCCGCTGACCCGGGTGACTCCCTGGGCCAGGGAACCCAGCATGATGCTGCGGTGGGAGATGGACTTGTCGCCGGGCACGCGCACCATTCCGCCCAGGCTGCCGCCCGGCTCGACCACATAGCTCAGTGTCATGAACCTAACCTCAAATAGACATTCAACGGCGCCGCGGAGAGGGCTCCCGGCGTTTGCTCAATTCTCCGCCAGCCATTGCCGCCGCGCCCGGCGGGCGCACCGGAACATTTCCTCCAGCGCCGGCCCGTCGCCCTGCCCCACAAGGACCCTCAGACGGGACAGATGCTGGACATAGGCGTCCAGCTCCCGCAGGATCGCCTCCCGGTTGGCCAGGCAGACGTCCCGCCACATCTCGGGAGAACTCCCGGCAATCCGGGTGAAGTCGCGAAAACCGCCGGCGGCGTAGCCGAACAGTTCGTCCGCGTTCGGCCTGCCGGCAATCTCGTCCACCAGGGTGAAGGCCAGCAGATGAGGCAGGTGGCTCACCGCAGCGAACACTGCGTCATGGTGTTCCGGCTGCATCTCCCTCACCCGTGCCCCGCATGCCTGCCACAGCTCCCCCACGACCCGCAGCGCGGTGGCTGCGGTCTGCGGCACCGGGGTGAGGATCAGGTTCCTGTCCCGGAACAGATCCTCCCGGGCCGCCTGGACACCGCTTTGTTCCGCCCCGGCGATGGGGTGGGCCGGCACGAACCGGGGGAAATGCCCGCCCAGGTGGCGGGCGGCAGCGGCGATCGCATCCTGCTTGGTGCTGCCGGCGTCGGTGACGACCGTATGGGGCTCCAGGTGGGGCGCGATGCGCCCCATCACCGCGGCGGTCTGCCCTACCGGCACCGCGATCAGGACCACGTCCGCCCCCTTCACCGCGGTTGCGGCATCGGTGGTGGCCTGGTCGATCACCTTGAGCGCCAGGGCCGCATCCAGATTCTCCCGATTGCGCCCGACCCCGACGATGGTCTTCACCGCCCCGGCGCGCCGCAGCGCCAGGGCGACGGAACCGCCGATGAGCCCGACGCCGAAGATGGCCAATTTTTCGATCATGGAAAACCCTTAGGCGGTGCGCCCGAGGACCTCCGCCACCCCCTTGAGATCCCCCATCAGGGCCTTGAGCTCGCCCGGGTCCAGGGCCTGGTCGGCATCGCACCACGCCTCGCAGGGCTGGGGATGCATCTCCACCAGCAGGCCGTCGGCCCCGGCGGCGATGGCGGCCCGGGCCAGGGCGGGCACCATCCAGGCCTTGCCCCCGGCATGGGAAGGGTCGATGATGACCGGCAGGTGGGTCTCCTTCTTCAGCACCGGCACCGCAGTGATGTCCAGCACGTTGCGGTAATAGGTCTCGAAGGTTCGGATACCGCGCTCGCAGAAGATGATGTTGTGGTTGCCCCCCGCGGCGATATACTCCGCCGCCATCAGCCACTCGGAGATGGTGGCCGACATGCCCCGCTTCAGGATCACCGGCTTGTCGGTGCGCCCCACTTCCTTGAGCAGGTCGAAGTTCTGCATGTTGCGGGTGCCGATCTGGATCACGTCCACGTCGTATTCCAGAAAGGTGTCCAGCATGCGCACATCCATGAGTTCCGTCACGATGGGCAGGCCGAGCCGGTCCGCCGCCCGGCGGAAGATATCCAGCCCCTCCACCCCTTTCCCCTGGAAGGCATAGGGGCTGGTGCGCGGCTTGAAGGCCCCGCCCCGCATCAGGCGGCAGCCCGCCTGTTTGACGTATTCGGCGGACAGGTCCATCTGCTCCTGGGTTTCCACTGAACAGGGCCCGGCGATGACCTGGATCTGCCTGCCCCCCAAGGGCACCCCCTTGATGTCGATGACTGTGTCCTGCGGGTGCCACTCCCGCGCCACGATCTTGTAGGGTTTGACGATGCGCAGGGACTGCTCCACCCCGGACATGGGGTTGAACAGGTCCGGGGACAGCTTGCGCTCGTCCCCGATGGCGCCGATCACCGTGCGCTCGGTGCCGCGGGAGATGTTGGCCTCCAGGCCGAATTCGCGGATCTTGCGCACCACCGCGTCCAACTCTTGCTCGCTCGCGTCGCGATTCATAACGATGATCATGGTGATTCCCCAATAGCTTCAGTTAACGATCGGCAGCGGACGGCGCCTTAGGCGTCGAGAAATAATAACTTGGACATTTGTTGCGGCGAATCCGCGATGGATGCAAGGCGCGAGCCGCGGCCAATGGTCATTCCATTGGCAAGGCTCGCAACGCCGCAGACGCGCGGATTCGCCAC
>JAJZUU010000045.1 GCA_021848325.1 Pseudomonadota bacterium
ATTTCTGCATCTCAAACGCTGGCGGGGCATCGCTACGCGCTACGCTAAAAACGCCGCATCATTCCTGGCTGCAGTCCGCATACGCTGCCTTGCGCTTTGGCTCGCTATCTCGTGACGACACTATCTAAGGGGATGGGTCGACGATACCCTGGACCGTTTTCGCTTCCTGCTGGAGGTAAATCCGGCCGGAACCATCCCGGAAGAAGCGCGCCGGCTGGAAATGCTGGCACCCCGCCTCGGCCCGGTACTGGACCCGCGCCGCGGTGACGGGCAAGTGCTTTGGCTGGAAGCCCTGCCCGATCCCGGGATGCTGGCCGACAGGCTTGCGCGGTCGCAGTCGGCGGATGAGCCTTTCTATCTGGTAAGCCGAAGCGGCGACCTGGAATTGATGGAGCGGGCAAAATCCCTGCTGCAAGTAATGGGGTTATGAGATTGTTTCATGGCCGAAGACTGTTTAGAATGCGCTTTCCGAAGAGAAGCCGCGCGGAACCCTCGTGTCAAAAGATAACCTGGTAGAAATCAACAACGTAAGCTTTGGCTACAACAAACGCCCGGTGCTCAAGGGGATCAACATGGCTATCCCGCGGGGCAGGGTGGTCGCCATCATGGGCGGCAGCGGCTGCGGCAAGACCACGCTGCTGCGCTTGATCGGGGGGCAGATCAAGCCACAGCAGGGGGAGGTCAGGGTGGCGGGCCAGGTGGTGCACGAACTGGACCGGGAGGAACTCTACAAGATGCGTCGGCGCATGGGGATGCTGTTCCAGTTCGGCGCCCTGTTTACCGATATGTCGGTGTTCGACAACGTGGCGTTCCAGATGCGCGAGCATACCGACCTGCCGGAGGCCGTGATCCGCGACCTGGTGCTGCTGAAGCTCCATGCCGTGGGGCTGCGCGGGGCGCGCGACCTGATGCCGTCGGAACTGTCCGGCGGGATGGCGCGCCGGGTGGCCCTGGCCCGCGCCGTCGCCCTCGACCCGATGCTGATCATGTACGACGAACCCTTTGCCGGCCTCGATCCGATATCGCTGGGGGTGATTGGCAACCTGATCCGTCGCCTGAACGACGCGCTGGGGGTAACTTCCATCGTGGTCACCCACGATGTGCACGAATCGCTGCAGATCGTCGATTACGTCTATTTCGTCTCGGAGGGAGTGATCGTGGCCCATGGCACCCCCGAGGAGATGCGCCAGTCGGCCAAACCGTTCGTGCACCAGTTCGTGCATGGCGAAATGGACGGCCCGGTCCCCTTCCACTATGCGGGCGAGGACTACGGCGCCGACCTGGGGCTCGGCCATGTTTGAACGGATGACCGGCGGCTTGCGCGGGATCGGGCACACGGCGATCGACGGGGTGTGGCGCATAGGCTATGCCAGCCGTTTTTTCCTGCTGACCCTGTTCAAGTCCGGTATCAGTTTCCGGCGTTTCGGCCTCACCATAAAAGAGATCTACTTTAGCGGCGTACTGTCGCTGATCATCATCGTGGTTTCCGGCCTGTTCGTGGGCATGGTGCTCGGCCTTCAGGGCTACGAAACCTTGCAGAAGTACGGCTCGGAGCAGGCCCTTGGGGTGATGGTGGCGCTGACCCTGACCCGCGAACTGGGCCCGGTGGTGTCGGCGCTGCTGTTCGCCAGCCGGGCGGGCTCGGCCATCACCGCGGAAATCGGCCTGATGAAGGCGACCGAGCAGATCACCGCCATGGAAATGATGGCGATCGACCCCATCAGCCGCGTGGTGGCGCCGCGCTTCTGGGCCGGGGTGATTTCCATGCCGCTGCTGGCGGCGATGTTCAGCGCGGTGGGGGTTTTCGGCGGCTACCTGGTGGGGGTGGTGATGATCGGGGTGGACGAGGGCGCCTTCTGGTCGCAGATGCAGGCGGCGGTGGACTTCAGGCAGGACATCCTGAACGGGATCATCAAGAGCGTGGTGTTCGGTGTGGCGGTGACCGCCATCGCCCTGTTCGAGGGGTACGACGCGCCGCCGACGGCGGAGGGGGTGTCCCACGCCACGACGCGTACTGTGGTCACGTCATCGCTGGCAGTGTTGGCCCTGGATTTGGTCCTCACGGCCTTTATGTTTCGGGGGTAAGTAATGGAGCGCAAGACGCTGGATTTGTGGGTAGGTATTTTCGTGGTGGCAGGGTTCGCCGCGATCTTGGTCCTGGCGCTCAAGGTGGGGAACCTGGGTACGTTCGACATGTCCCATGGCTACACCCTGATCGCGGATTTCAACAATATCGGCGGCCTGAAGGCGCGGGCGCCGGTGAGGAGCGCCGGCGTGGTGGTGGGAAGGGTGACCGACATCCAGTTCGACAACAAGACCTTCGAGGCGCGCGTCACGATGGATATCGACGGCCGCTACCGGTTTCCCAGGGACACCACGGCCTCGATCCTCACCTCCGGGCTGCTGGGGGAGCAGTACATCGGCCTGGGACCCGGCGGTGATTCCGCCGACCTCAAGAACGGCGATCGGATAAAGCTGACCCAGTCGGCGGTGGTGCTGGAAAACCTGATCGGCCAGTTCCTGTTCAGCAAGGCTTCGGAAGGCGCCGGCAAAAAGTAGCCGTCCCTACGTGTAGCAACCTCACGGATTGGAAAGATTGGAGACCCCATGAAATTATTGCGTAACCTGTTGCTGGCGGCGTTGCTGGTGGGCAGTGTCGGGGCGCGGGCGGCGGAAGTGGCGCCGGACGCGCTGGCCAAGACCACTACCCAGGAAGTCATGGCCATTATCAAGCAGGATAAGGATCTGCAAAACGGCAACCAGAAGAAGGTCCTGGACCTGGTGGAGAGCAAGATCCTGCCCCATTTCGATTTCACTCGCATGACCAGGCTCGCGGTGGGCAGGTACTGGCGCAATGCCACCCCGGCCCAGCAGCAGGCCCTGACGAACGAGTTCCGTACATTGCTGGTGCGTACCTATTCCAACTCCCTCTCCAACTACAGGAACCAGACCATCGAATTCAAGCCCTTCAGGATGCAGCCCGGGGAGACCGACGTGACGGTCAAGACCCAGGTGATCCAGCCGGGCGGCTCGCCGATCCCCATCGACTACAGCATGGAGAACACGCCCCAGGGCTGGAAGGTATACGACGTGGCGGTGGACGGGGTGAGCCTGGTGGTCAACTACCGCAGTTCCTTCGCCTCCGAGATCCAGCAATCCGGCGTCGACGGGCTGGTCAAGGCTTTGGCGGAAAAAAACAAATCGGTGTCGGGCGGCCGCCAGGATTCCAGCGCCAAGAGATGATCGTCCGGGACGGCAACGCATTGCGGGTGCAGGGACCGATAACCATGGCCACAGCCAGAGCGGTCCTGGAGGAGGGCCTCGGCTTGTTCGCCCAGGACGATCTGCAAATCGACCTGGGCGAGGTACAAGAGGTAGATTCCTCGGCCGTGAGCCTGCTGCTGGAATGGGTGCGCGCGGCACGGGGGAAGAACCGGCGGCTGACCTATGTCAATCTGCCGGAAAACCTGAAAAGCCTGGCCAGCCTGTATGGCGTGCTGGAACTGCTGCCCCGGGGGGATGCGCCCGGCCGCGATGGGTGAGGCCTCCCTTTCCCTTGGCGCATCCGGCGCCCGTCGCGCTATGCCGTAGCAGAAGATGCCCCCCGCTATCCGAGTTCAACAGGTCCACAAGCACTTCGGCGCCATGCACGCGCTGCGCGGGATCGATCTGGAGGTGGCCCAGGGGGAGTTCTTCGCCCTGCTGGGTCCCAACGGCGCAGGGAAGACCACCCTCATCAACATTCTCGCCGGACTGTCCCGTGCCGACCGCGGGCGTGTGGAGGTCATGGGTCATGATGTGGTGCGCCACTACCGTCCGGCACGGCGCGCCCTGGGCGTGGTACCCCAGGAACTGGTATTCGACCCCTTCTTCACCGTGCGCGAGGCGCTCAGGATCCAGTCCGGCTACTTCGGGCTGGCGCGCAACGACGACTGGATAGACGAGCTGATGCACCACCTGGGCCTCACGGACAAGGCCGACAGCAACACGCGCACCTTGTCCGGGGGGATGAAGCGGCGCGTGCTGGTGGCCCAGGCGCTGGTGCACAAACCCCCGGTGATCGTGCTGGACGAGCCCACCGCGGGGGTGGACGTGGCACTGCGCCAGACATTGTGGACCTTCGTCGGGAAATTGAACCGGGACGGCCACACCATCGTGCTCACCACCCACTACCTGGAAGAGGCGGAGGCGCTGTGCAGCCGCGTCGCCATGCTGAAGCACGGCACCATCGTGGCCCTGGACAGCACGCGGAACCTGCTGAACAGCGCCGCGGACAAACACCTGCGGCTGAAGCTCGACCCGGATGAACTGCCCGTTTCCCTTCAGCCCCGGCTGAGCGCGCAGGAAAAGGGCAGCTTCACCCTGGTCATCCACGACTACGCCGAACTGGAAGGGATCATGGCGACGCTGCGGGAGGCGGGCGCGGCGGTGCGGGAAATGGAACTGCCGCAGCCGGACCTGGAAGACGTGTTTCTGCAGATCATGGACCGGCACTAGATGGCCGGATTCTATGCCCTGTTCTCCAAGGAGCTGCTGCGTTTCTGGAAGGTGAGCTTTCAGACCATGGCGGCCCCCGTGCTGACCGCCCTGCTCTACCTGCTGATCTTCTCCCATGTCCTGGAAGAACACGTGCACGTCTATCCCGGGGTCCCCTATACGGCCTTCCTGATCCCCGGACTGGTGATGATGTCGGTGCTGCAAAACGCCTTCGCCAACAGCTCCTCCAGCCTGATTCAGTCCAAGATGACGGGCAACATCGTGTTCGTGCTGCTGCCGCCGATCTCCTACGGGGAGTTCTTTTTCGCCTACATGCTGGCCGCCGCGGTACGAGGGCTGGCGGTGGGGCTGGGGGTGTTCCTGGTCACCCTGCCGTTTGTCCCGCTGGCGGTGAGGGAGCCGCTGTGGCTGGTCGCATTCGCGGTCACCGGCAGTTGCATCCTGGGCACCCTGGGGATGGTGGCAGGGATCTGGGCGGAAAAGTTCGACCAACTGGCCGCTTTCCAAAACTTCATCATCATGCCCCTCACTTTCCTGTCCGGCGTGTTCTATTCGATCCACTCCCTGCCCGCGTTCTGGCAGGCGGTATCCCGCTTCAATCCGTTCTTCTATATGATCGACGGATTTCGCTACGGCTTCTTCGGCATCTCCGACGTCGCCCCCTCCCTCAGCCTGGCGATTGTCGCCGCGTGCTTTTTGGCCTTATCATTAGCGACTTTATTTCTGCTGCGCAGCGGATACAAGCTTCGCTTTTGAGGGGGTGCCATGATCAGGCCGGAAGACATAAAAAGCTATATCGAGGGTGGGTTGCCCTGCGATTACGTCCAGGTGGAGGGGGACGGCCACCATTTCGAGGCGGTCATTGTGAGCCCGGAGTTCAGGGGCAAGTCCATGGTGCAGCAGCACCAACTGGTGTACCGCGCCCTGGGCGACAGGATGCGGGAGGAAATTCACGCGCTGTCCATGAAGACCTTCACCCCGGAGCAGTGGCGCGACAAATAACGGAGCGCCCTCCGCTACAACAATTATTAAATATTATGGACAAACTCATCATACAGGGGGGGCTTCCCCTTTCCGGGGAAATCCGCATCTCCGGGGCAAAAAACGCCGCGCTGCCCATCCTTTGCGCCAGCCTGCTCACCGCCGACACTCTCAGGGTGGAAAACGTGCCCCACCTCAGGGACATTACCACCATGCTGGAATTGCTGGCGCAGATGGGAATGGCGGTGTCGGTGGACGAGCGCATGGGGGTGGACCTGGGCGCCGCCGATCTGCACCATCTGGTCGCCCCGTACGAGTTGGTGAAGACCATGCGCGCCGCGATCCTGGTGCTGGGTCCCATGATCGCCCGCTTTGGCCAGGCACGGGTCTCCCTGCCCGGCGGCTGCGCCATCGGCCTGCGGCCGGTGGACCTGCACATCAAGGGCCTGCAGGCCATGGGGGCAGAGATCAGCATCGAGCACGGCTATATATCGGCCCGCGCCGAGCGACTGCGCGGGGCCCGCATTTTCATGGACCTGATCTCCGTGACCGGCACCGAGAACCTGATGATGGCGGCAGCGCTGGCCGACGGGGTGACGGTGATCGAGAACGCGGCGCGGGAACCCGAGGTGGTGGACCTGGCCCACTGCCTGAGTGCCATGGGGGCGGACATCCAGGGTGCGGGCAGCGACGTGATCACCATCCGCGGGGTGGACCGGCTGCACGGGGCCGCCTATCGGGTGATGCCCGACCGAATCGAGACCGGGACCTTCCTGGTGGCGGTCGCCAGCACCGGGGGCAAGGTCAAGCTCAAGGACACCCGGGCCGATATTCTCGACGCCGTGATCGACAAGCTGCGGGAGGCGGGGGCCGTGATCAAGTGCGGCGAAGATTGGGTAAGCGTGGAACGGGACGGACCGATTCGGGCGGTGAATCTCCGCACTGCGCCGTATCCCGCGTTCCCCACCGATATGCAGGCCCAGTTCATGGTGCTCAATACCATTGCCCAGGGGACGGCGGTGATCACCGAGACCATTTTCGAGAACCGTTTCATGCATGTGCAGGAACTGCTGCGCATGGGGGCGGACATCGAGGTGGAGGGCAATACCGCGGTGGTGCGCGGGGTCCGGGGGCTGGACGGCGCCAGCGTCATGGCCACCGACCTGCGGGCCTCGGCCAGCCTGGTGCTGGCGGGGCTGGTGGCCAGCGGCGAGACCCTGGTGGACCGGATCTACCATCTCGACCGCGGCTACGAGTGCATCGAGGAAAAGCTGTCCCAACTGGGGGCGCGCATCCGCCGCGTGCATTAGGAGCCTTACATGGTCGGGCTTGATTTGGTCGCACACCCAAATTAAGTCCGACAGGTTCCCCGCCCGCGGGGCGTGCGTCATTCCATCCCCTCCTTCTGTGCGCTAGAATAGCGCTTTGCATCCCGTAGAGGCCGCCAACTTGACCGGCATCACTATCGCCCTTTCCAAGGGGCGCATCTTCGACGAGACCACCCCGCTGTTGCGCGCCGCGGACATCGTTCCGCTGGACGACCCGGAGACCTCGCGCAAGCTGATCTTGCAGACCAACCGGCCCGACGTGCGGCTGATCATCGTGCGCGCCTCGGACGTGCCGACCTATGTGCAATACGGCGCGGCCGACCTGGGTATCGCCGGCAAGGACGTGCTGTACGAGCACGGCGGGGCGGGGTTGTATCAGCCCCTGGACCTGAAAATCGCCCGCTGCCGCATGATGGTGGCGGTGCGCGCCGGCTTCGGCTATCAGCAGGCGGTCACCCAGGGCGCGCGCCTGAAGGTGGCCACCAAGTACGTGCAGACCGCGCGCGAGCACTTCGCCCGCAAAGGGGTGCACGTCGACCTCATCAAGCTGTACGGGTCCATGGAACTGGCGCCGCTGGTGGGCCTGGCGGACGCCATCGTCGACCTGGTGAGCAGCGGCAATACCCTCAAGGCGAACAACCTGGTGGCGGTGGAGGAGATCATGGAGGTGAGTTCGCGCCTGATCGCCAACCAGGCCGCCCTTAAGCTCAAGCGCGGGCAGATCCAGCCCATGCTGGATATCTTCGCCGCGGCGGTGGCCAAGGGCTGAGGGGCGCGCGGGATTTCGTCGCCCCGATATAGTAAAATCCCCTTACCCTCACATTTTCTCGATCACACATGCTAAACATTCGGCGTTATTCCTCGACCCAACCCGATTTCAACGCACGGCTTGTGCAACTGCTCGCTTTTGAAGGGGCGCAGGACGCCGCGGTAGATGCGACCGTCGCAGAGATCCTGGAGGCGGTGAGGACCCGCGGCGACGCCGCCGTGCTCGAGTACACACGGCGCTTCGACCGGGTGGAGACGAATTCCATGCGGGAATTGGAGCTGCACCGGGAGCGGCTGGCCGCGGCCCTGGCCGGTCTGCCCGGGGAACAGCGCTCCGCCCTGGAGCAGGCGGCGCAACGGGTGCGCGCCTACCACGAGCGGCAGGTGATGCAGTCCTGGACCTATACCGAGCCCGACGGCACCGTGCTGGGGCAGCAGGTCACGCCGCTGGACCGGGTCGGGCTGTACGTGCCGGGCGGCAAGGCGGCCTATCCCTCATCCGTGCTGATGAACGCGATCCCGGCCAAGGTGGCCGGCGTGGGCGAGCTGATCATGGTGGTCCCCACCCCCGGCGGCCAGGTGAACGAACTGGTGTTGGCCGCGGCGGCGGTATGCGGGGTGGACCGGGTATTCGCCATCGGCGGGGCGCAGGCGGTGGGCGCCCTGGCCTACGGCACCGAAGTCGTCCCCCAGGTGGACAAGGTCGTGGGGCCGGGCAACGCCTACGTGGCGGCGGCCAAGCGGCGGGTGTTCGGCGTGGTGGGCATCGACATGGTGGCCGGCCCTTCCGAGATCCTGGTGATCTGCGACGGCAACACCGCCCCCGACTGGATCGCCATGGATCTGTTCTCCCAGGCGGAACACGACGAACTGGCGCAATCCATCCTGCTGTCGCCGGACGGCGCCTTCCTGGACGCGGTGGCCGCCAGCATCGAACGGCTGCTGCCCGAAATGCCGCGCCGGGACGTGATCCGCGCCTCCCTGGAAGGGCGCGGCGCGCTGATCCAGGTGAGGGACCTGGACGAGGCGGTGGAGGTGGCCAACTATATCGCCCCCGAGCACCTGGAGCTGTCCCTGGACGATGCCGGGGTTTGGGCGAAAAAGATCAGGCACGCGGGGGCCATCTTCATGGGGCGCTCCACCTGCGAGGCGCTGGGGGATTACTGCGCCGGGCCCAACCACGTCCTGCCGACCTCGCGCACGGCCCGTTTTTCCTCTCCCCTCGGCGTGTACGATTTCCAGAAGCGGTCCAGCCTGATCCAGGTTTCCAGGGCGGGGGCGGCGCAGTTGGGCCGGGTCGCCGTCACCCTGGCCCAGGGCGAGGGTCTGCAAGCTCATGCCCGCTCGGCGGCGTACCGCATACAGGACTGAGGCGATGGATACGGCACCCGCCGGCAAGATCAGCCGGGGCCCGCTGCCGGAGCGGGTCATTCGTCCGGAAATCCGTGCCCTGAGCGCCTATCACGTCCCGGACAGCCGCGGGCTGATCAAGCTGGACGCCATGGAAAATCCCTACGGCTTGCCGCCCGCCCTGCGGGAGGAAATTGCCGGGCTGGTGGCGCAGGCCCCCATCAACCTGTACCCGGACCCGGCGGCGCCGGCCCTCAAGGCGAGGCTGCGCGAGGCGATGGACATCCCCGACGCCATGGATCTGATGCTGGGCAACGGCTCGGACGAGCTGATCCAGGTGCTGGCCCTGGCGGTGGCGCGGCCCGGGACCGTGCTGCTGGGCGTCGAACCCTCCTTCGTGATGTACCGGATGATCGCCACGGTGACCGGCATGGACTATGTCGGCGTGCCCCTCAGGCCGGACTTCACCCTGGACGCGGAGGCGATGCTGGAGGCCATCGGCCGCCATCGGCCGGCGCTGATCTTCCTGGCCTACCCCAACAACCCCACCGGCAACCTGTTTGACGCCCATGATATATCGCGTATCATACAAGCTGCGCCGGGGCTGGTGGTGGTGGACGAGGCCTACCACGCCTTCGCCGGGGCGAGCTTCCTGCCGCAATTGCAGCGATTTCCCAACCTGCTGGTGATGCGGACCGTGTCCAAACTTGGACTGGCCGGCCTGCGCCTGGGGTTGCTGGCGGGTGCCGGCGAATGGCTGGAGCAGTTGGAAAAAGTGCGTTTGCCGTATAATGTGAATGTGCTGACCCAGTTGGTGGCGGAAAAGGTGCTGCAACACGGCGATGTGCTGCAGCGGCAGGCGGAGGCCATCAAATCGCAGCGCGCGGAACTGAAACGGCGGCTGGAGGCGATCTCCGGGGTGGAGGCGTTCCCCAGCGACGCCAACTTCATCCTGTTTCGCCTGCGTCATGCCGACGAGGTGTTTGCCGGCCTGAGGGAACGGGGCGTGCTGGTCAAGAACTTGAGCCATGCCCACGCCGCACTCAAGGATTGCCTGCGCGTGACGGTGGGCACTGCCGAACAGAACGTGAAATTTATTTCCGCATTGGAACAAAGTATTATCGCCTGATCCATCCGGCATCCCGAGCTATTCCGCATCCGAGGCCTCCCATGCGCGCCGCGCAAGTTACCCGTGACACCCTGGAAACCCAAATCAGCGTGAAGATCAACCTGGACGGGACCGGACAGGCCAGCCTGGCAAGCGGCGTGCCCTTCCTGGATCACATGCTGGACCAAGTGGCGCGCCACGGCCTGGTGGACCTGGAAATCTCCGCCCGGGGGGACCTGCATATCGACGCGCACCATACCGTGGAGGACATCGGTATTGCCCTGGGGCAGGCCTTCGCCCAGGCCCTGGGGGACAAGAAAGGCATCCGTCGCTATGGACACGCCTATGTGCCCCTGGACGAGGCCCTGTCCAGGGTGGTGCTGGACATCTCCGGCAGGCCCGGGCTCAGCTTCAATGTGGAGTTCACCCGGGCGCGGGTGGGCGAATTCGACGTGGACCTGGTTGGCGAGTTCTTTCAGGGCTTCGTCAACCACGGCCTGGTTACCCTGCACATCGACAGCCTGCGCGGGAAAAACGCCCACCACCAGGCGGAAACCGTGTTCAAGGCGTTCGGGCGGGCGTTGCGCATGGCGCTGGAGCCGGACCCGAGGATGACCGGGGTGACCCCCTCCACCAAGGGGAGCTTGTGACACCGCCTCCGGGACGGTGTGGAACGGTGCTTGAGAACTGAGCGGTTGTGAAGAAACTGTCGCGAGCGGCCGGGGTGCGAGGCGCGAACGATGCGAACGACGAGAGATATCGAATGGATGGGCGAGGAGTGAGCGAGTGAGCAACGAAGCAATCCGGTCGCGCAGCAGGTTTATTCACAACCTCTGAGAATTCGATGATGACGGATATCGCGGTGGTCGATTACGGCATGGGCAACCTGCGTTCGGTGTCCAAGGCGCTGGAACACGTGGCGCCGCATGCCAAGGTCCGCGTGACCAACGACCCGGATACGATCGCCAAGGCCGGACGGGTGGTGTTCCCCGGCGTCGGCGCCATGCCCGACTGCATCCGCGAACTGGATGCGCGGGGGTTGCGCCAGGCCGTGCTGGAGGCCGCCCGGAGCAAGCCGTTCCTGGGCATTTGCCTGGGAATGCAGGCGCTGTTCGAGTCCAGCGAAGAGGGGAATGTGGCGGGCCTGGGGGTGTTGCCCGGCAGGGTACTGCGCTTCCCCCACGAGGCCATGGTGGACGAGCGGGGCGACAAGCTCAAGGTGCCCCACATCGGCTGGAACCAGGTACACCAGGCGCAACCCCATCCGCTGTGGGCCGGTATTGCCGACGGCACGCGCTTCTATTTCGTGCACAGCTATTACGTCGAGGCCGGCAGCCCGGAACTGGTGGCGGCCTTTACCCTTTATCCGTTTCCCTTCACCAGTGCGGTGGCGTGGGAGAATGTGTTCGCCGTGCAGTTTCACCCTGAGAAGAGCCAGGCCGCGGGGCTGGCCTTGCTGGGCAATTTCGTGCGGTGGGACGGCAGCGGGGACAGCGGCTGCTGCGCGGCGGGCGACCAGGCCTCGGCGCTGGCCGGGGCGTGAGAAGGCTGTCGGCCGGCACAATGACGCATAACGGGCCTTGCGGCGGTCGCAAGGTGGGCGAGGACAACTAACTTCTAAATAAGCAAGCATCATGTTGATTATTCCTGCAATCGACCTGAAAGACGGGCACTGTGTGCGGCTCAAGCAAGGGCAGATGGAAGAGGCGACGGTCTTTTCCGAAGATCCGGCCGCCATGGCGCGGCACTGGCTGGAGCAGGGCGCCAAACGCCTGCACCTGGTGGACCTGAATGGCGCCTTTGCCGGCAAGCCCAGGAACGAGGAGGCGATTCGCGCCATCGTGGAGGCGGTGGGCAATGACGTGCCGGTGCAACTGGGGGGCGGCATCCGCGACCTGGACACGGTGGAGCGTTACCTGGACGACGGCCTGCGCTACGTCATCATCGGCACGGCGGCGGTCAAGAACCCCGGTTTTCTTCACGACGCCTGCTCCGCCTTTCCCGGCCACATCATCGTCGGACTGGACGCCCATGACGGCAAGGTGGCGGTGGACGGGTGGTCCAAGGTGACCGGCCACGATGTGATCGATCTGGCCAGGAAGTTTGAGGACTACGGTGTCGAGGCGGTGATCTATACCGACATCGGGCGCGACGGCATGCTCACCGGGGTGAACATCGAGGCCACGGTCAACCTGGCGCGGGCCCTGACCATCCCGGTGATCGCCAGTGGCGGTATTACCAACCTGGATGACGTGCGCCGCCTGTGCGCCGTGGAGGCCGAAGGCATCATCGGCGCCATCACCGGCCGTGCCATTTACCAGGGAACCCTTAATTTCGCCGAGGCCCAGGCCCTGGCGGATCAACTGAGCGAGGAAGGCGGTAGCGGCGCGCCGGGGTGACGACGGGTCATTCCAGCGCCGCCCGGACGATATGGGCTTGGCAAAACGCATTATCCCCTGTTTGGACGTGACCCACGGCCGGGTGGTCAAAGGCGTCAATTTCGTCGGCCTGCGCGATGCCGGGGACCCGGTGGAGATCGCCCGCCGCTACGACGAGCAAGGCGCCGACGAACTGACCTTCCTCGACATCACCGCCAGCAGCGACGAGCGGGACATCATCCTGCACATCATCGAGGACGTGGCGGCCCAGGTGTTCATTCCCCTGACCGTGGGCGGAGGGGTGCGCAAGGTGGAGGACGTGCGGCGCCTGCTGAATGCCGGGGCGGACAAGGTGAGCATGAACACCTCGGCGGTGCAAAACCCGCAACTGGTGGCGGATGCAGCGGCCCGCTTCGGCTCCCAGTGCATTGTGGTGGCCATCGATGCCAAGCAGGTAGCCGGCGCCGAGCCGGCGCGCTGGGAGGTCTACACCCACGGCGGACGCAAATCCGCCGGGCTGGATGCGGTGGAATGGGCAAGGAAGGTGGAATCACTGGGGGCCGGGGAGATCCTGCTCACCAGCATGGACCGGGACGGCACCAAGAACGGGTTCGACCTGGCCCTCACCCGCGCCGTGTCCGACGCGGTGGATATCCCCGTCATCGCCAGCGGCGGCGTGGGCAACCTCGAGCACCTGGCGGCCGGCGTGCTGCAGGGCCATGCCGATGCGGTGCTGGCCGCCAGCATCTTCCACTTCGGGGAGTACACCGTGCACCAGGCCAAGGAATTCATGGCCAGCCGCAACATCGAAATGAGGCTATGAGCGAGGCCTGGCTGGACAGGGTAAGCTGGAACCGGGACGGCCTGGTGCCGGTCATCGCCCAGGACGAGGCGAGCGGGCGGGTACTGATGTTCGCCTGGATGAACCGGGAGGCCCTGGCGCACACCGCCCGGACCGGCGAGGCGGTCTACTGGTCCCGTTCCCGCAACAGGCTGTGGCACAAGGGGGAAGAGTCCGGGCATGTGCAGAAGGTGCGGGAGATCCGCCTGGACTGCGATCAGGACGTGATCCTGCTGAAGGTTGAACAAGTGGGCGGGATCGCGTGTCATACCGGGAGGCAGGACTGCTTCTTCGAGCGTCTGGACGGCGGCCGGTGGGTGGTGACCGAGCCGGTCATCAAGGACCCGGCGGAGATCTACAAGAAATGAACGATATCCTGGGACGCCTGGCCGCGACGCTGGAAGAGCGCAAAGGCGCCGACCCCCAGCGCTCCTACGTGGCCAAGCTCTACAGCAAGGGGCTGGACGCGATCCTCAAGAAGATCGGGGAGGAGGCCGCGGAGACCATCATCGCGGCCAAGGGCGGCGACCGGGGGCAAATCGTATACGAGGTCGCCGATTTGTGGTTTCATTGCCTGGTGTTGCTCGCCCAACAGGGCATCCATCCGGACGAGGTGCTGGCCGAACTGGCACGCCGGGAAGGGCTCTCCGGTCTGGCCGAGAAGGCCGCGCGCGGGGCGCCCGTTTGAGCCCCCGGTTTGAGTGAGGAGATCGTGAGCGATTGCATCTTTTGCAAGATCGCTGCGGGTGATATCCCCAGCAACAAGATATACGAGGACGAGGAGGTGCTGGCGTTTCACGATA
Organism: Pseudomonadota bacterium; assembly: GCA_021848325.1. Taxonomy (GTDB): domain Bacteria; phylum Pseudomonadota; class Gammaproteobacteria; order Burkholderiales; family JAJZUU01; genus JAJZUU01. The sequence goes on from JAJZUU010000045.1 coordinate 14,055, forward strand.
TCCGCCCCATGGCCCCCGTTCACTTCATGATCGTGCCCAAGGCCCACGTCGATTCCCTGGCCCACTGCGACCCATCCCATGGTCCGATTTTGGGCAGGATGCTGTTGCTGGCGCCCCGGCTGGCCAAGGAGCAGGGGCTCGACCAGGGTTTCCGCACCGTGGTCAACACCGGGCGCGGCGGCGGGCAGGAGATATTTCATTTGCACATGCACGTATTCGGGGGCGGCGACCGCCTGCCGCACGTATAATTCGCGTATACACTAGGAGGGAGAAGATGGGGTCATTTAGCATTTGGCATTGGCTGATCGTTTTGATAATCGTGCTGGCGATATTCGGCACCAAGAAACTGCGCAACATCGGCAGTGACCTGGGGGGCGCGGTGAAGAGCTTCAAGGAGGCCATGCGCGAGGAAGAGCAGACGCCCAAGCTGGAATCCGGTGCGGAGGGCCGCACCATCGAGGGTGAGGTCAAGGAAAAGACCAAGGCGTAACAGGGCGCGACGGGGTAGCTATGGCCCAGACCAAGGACTCGCTCGGGGATAATCGGCCGCGATCCCGAGGGTGGCGACATATTCGCGCCGGATGCCCGGATTATTCCCGAATCAGCCCAAGGCAGCGGACGCATCCCGCTGGCGGGGGGGCGAGCTTGCATGTTTGACATCGGGTTTTCCGAACTCATGCTGATCGCCGTGATCGCCCTGGTGGTGATCGGCCCCGAGAGGCTGCCCAAGGTGGCACGCACGGCGGGCCACCTGTTGGGCAAGCTGCAGCGCTACGTCGCCCAGGTCAAGGCGGAACTCGGCGAGGAACTGGACATTGGCGAACTGCACAAGGTGAAGTCGCAGTTCCAGGAGGCCGCGCAAAACTGGCAGAAGGCGATCACCACGGAGATCGGCAAGACCGAGCAGACGCTGAACGAAGCGGTGTCCGGTCGCGAGGGGGGGGCCGCCCATTCCCCGGCAACGGGCACGCCGCCGGCGGACCGGCCCTCGCCCGAACTTGAACTGGTGTCCGCCGAGCCCTCACCCCAGTTGGAGCTGGAGCTTGTCACCGAGCACAACCCCAGCGCCGACAAGGCCGGCACGGCGGCGGCCGATCACTTCCATCGACCATGAGCACCCCCGAGATCAACGAGACCTTCATCGCCCACCTGCTGGAATTGAGACGCCGGCTGTTGCGCGCCATCATCGTGGTCGTGGTGCTGTTCGTCTGCCTGTTTCCCTTCGCCGGCGATCTGTACACCCTGTTGGCGCGCCCTTTGCTCGCACACCTGCCCAAGGGGGGGCAGATGATTGCCACCGAGGTGACTACCCCCTTCTTCGTGCCGATGAAGGTGGCGCTGATGACCGCCTTTCTGGGGGCGCTTCCTTACGTGCTCTATCAGGCGTGGGCCTTCGTCGCCCCCGGCCTTTACGCCCACGAAAAGCGCTTGGCGGCCCCGCTGGTGGTCGCCAGCACGGTGCTGTTCTTGGGGGGCATGGCGTTCGCCTATTTCGCCGTGTTCCCGGTAGTGTTTGGCTTCATCACCAAGACCGCTCCGGCCGGGGTGGCGGTAATGACGGATATCAGCAAGTATCTGGACTTCGTGATGACCCTGTTCCTTGCCTTCGGCGTCACCTTTGAAGTGCCCATCGTTGTGATCCTGCTGGTCAGGATGGGGGTGGTCAGCATCGCGAAACTGAGGGAGATCCGCCCTTACGTCATTGTCGGCGCCTTCGTGGTCGGCGCCATTCTCACGCCGCCGGACATGGTGTCCCAGACCATGCTGGCGGTCCCGCTGTGGCTGCTGTATGAGGTGGGCATTCTCGCCGCGGCCGTGGCGGCCAAGTCCGCGCCCGCGAAAACAGATGAGTACCAGCCTCTCAGCGAAGAGGCGATGGAGCGCGAGCTTGATGCCGCGGAGGCGGGCCCGCCCAAGTCCGGGGACTAGGAGCCTGTCGGACTTAAAGGAAATCGGCTGCAAATCCACCTGACCGGTCCATATTTCGCCGCTTTTTTGGTCAATAGAACGACTATTGACCTGCAAAATCGACAAAATCTGTCCTCGGCCAGCCGAATTTTGCGAGCAGCCGCTACGCGGCTTGCCTGCCTGACCCGCTTCGCTTCGATTCTTCAAGTCCGACAGGCTCCTAGTCATCCTCTTCCTGCTGTAACTGCGGCTGCGGCATCCTGGGCCGCTTCGCCACGCTGACCCGCAACGCCGCCTCTGTCCGGTTGCGCATCACCGTGAGGGTGGCTATCGTGCCGGGAGCGAGGGCGGAAATCTTGTTCAGCATGTCGGATGAATCCGTCACCGGTACGCCGTTCACCTCCAGCAGGATATCCCCCGGCTTGATACCCGCCCGGTCCGCCGGCCCCCCGCGCAGTACGCCGGCGATGAGCGCGCCCCTGCTGCCCGGTAGCTTGAAGGACTCTGCCAGTTCCGGAGTGATGTCTTGCACCTCGACGCCAACCCAGCCGCGGATCACGCTGCCGTGCTCTATGATCTGCTCCATTACCCGTTTTGCCAGGCTCACCGGAATGGCGAAGCCGATGCCCAGCGACCCGCCGCTGCGGGAATAGATGGCGCTGTTGATGCCGATCAGATTGCCGTCGGTGTCCACCAGCGCGCCCCCGGAGTTGCCGGGGTTGATCGGCGCGTCGGTCTGGATGAAGTTCTCGAAGGTGTTGATCCCAAGATGGCTGCGCCCCAGGGCGCTGACAATGCCCATGGTGACCGTCTGTCCCACGCCGAAGGGATTGCCGATGGCCAGCACCACATCACCCACCCTGGCCCGGTCCGGCTGGCCGAAGGTAACGGCGGGCAGATTCTTGAGATCCACCTTTACCACCGCCAGGTCGGTATCGGGGTCACTGCCCACGATGTGCGCCGGCACGGTCTTGCCGTCCTCCAGCGCCACCTCGATTTCGTCTGCGGCTTCCACCACGTGGTGGTTGGTGAGAATGTAGCCGGCGGGGCTGACGATGACCCCGGAACCCAGGCTGGATACCCTGTGCGGTTGGGAATCCATGCGATCGCCGAAAAAGAAGCGGAACAGCGGGTCATCCGCGAAGGGGCTGCGGCGGGCGCGTACTTCCTTGCTGGTGAAAATATTGACGACGGAGGGCATGGCCTTCCTGGCCGCGTCGTTATAAGAGGCCACGCCTTTTGCCCTGCCCATGGGGGCGGTTTCCTTGATCGTGACTACATTTCCGGGCCAGTAAACGAATCCCGGCTTGAGGGCGGATATGACAAAGATCACGGCAAGACTAATGGTCGTGCTTTGTGCGAAAATGAGCCAAAGTTTACGCATATCTGGACAAAGTCATAAGTTTGGGGTGGGGCGCCGCCAGCCCGACGGCCCCGGCGGCGCACGGCCCGCTGGGCCGCGACCGCGGTACGGAACCCGGCCAGGGCCTGATTAGTTGGGGTGCCATGTTAAGCCTGCTTGAACTCGACAATTATATAGGACAATTGCTGGAAACAGTCCGCTTCCGTGACTATTGCCCAAATGGCCTGCAAGTGGAAGGGTGCGCACGGGTCGCCAGAGTGGTCACCGGGGTCACGGCCAGCATGGACCTCCTGCGCTGCGCGATCGATGCCGGCGCGGATGCCGTGCTGGTGCATCACGGCTATTTCTGGAAGGGAGAGGCGCCCCAGGTGACGGGGATTAAACGCAAGCGCCTGGGGCTGCTGCTGGAGCGCGACGTGAGCCTGTTGGCCTACCACTTGCCCCTGGACGCTCATCGTGAGCTGGGCAACAACGCCCGGTTGGCGGCGCGCCTGGGATTTGCCGTGGAGGGCTGGTTCGGAGATCAGGAGATAGCGGCCCACGGCCACCTGGCAGAGCCGCTCCCCCTTGCCACGCTCAGCGGGCGGGTTGCCTCCGTGCTGGACAGGGAGCCGCTGGTGGTGGGTGACCCGGCCAAAGAGGTACGGCGTATTGCCTGGTGCAGCGGCGCGGCCCAGGATTTTTTCGGCGACGCGATCGCCCTGGGCGCGGATGCCTTTGTCACCGGGGAAGTTTCAGAACGCACGATCCATCTGGCCCGGGAATCCGGGGTGGCCTTCATCGGGGCCGGCCACCACGCCACCGAACGCTATGGGATCCAGGCGCTGGGGGAGCATCTGGCGGCCCGTTTCGGACTCGAACACCGATTCATCGATATCCCCAACCCGGTTTAGGCGTCCCGGGCCTTCTCGGCCGCTTCTATGCCGGGAGAGACGGCGCCTTTCCGGATAGGGTAAACGTGCCTGAAATCGGCGTCTCCTCGGCAGAAGTCCGACAGGGGTTATTAAGGATGCCTTTTGCCGAAGAGTCCAGCGCCTTATGGTATTTCCCGCTGCTGCTTCCGGTGTCGCACGTTATGACGGCGTTCTCGTGTTGTCAAGGCGGTGGCGATTCCTTTCCCGCTCCGGAAGCGCGGCCCCTGCCCCGCGGATTGCCCAAGGCAGATCGACCGATCACGGCCGTTTGTATTAGAAGGGGTTTATATTTTAGACGGAAATTATGTACACTTAGCGACTGCCAGACTTGACGGCGTCGTAAGTCTAAAATAAAAGCTTCCAGGACACGGGGACCATGACATGGCTGATACAGGGGTAGATCGAGGTAAACGGAGATTTCTTGTCGCTGCGACAACGGTGGTCGGGGGTGCCGCCGCAGTGACGGCGGCGGTTCCGTTCGTGATGAGCATGCTGCCCAGCCAGCGCGCGAAGGCGGCCGGGGCGCCGGTGATGGCGGATATGAGCAAGATCGAGCCCGGCATGCTGGTTACTGCCGAGTGGCGCGGCAAGCCGGTGTGGATCGTGCATCGCACCCAGGAGATGCTGGGCTTGCTGGGCCAACACGACGACAAACTGCGCGACCCAAAGTCAGAGGAACCGCAGCAGCCGGTCTACTGCAAGAATCCCACCCGCTCCATCAAACCGGAATACCTGGTGGTGGTGGGGATCTGCACCCATCTCGGGTGCGTTCCGAACTATCGGCCGGAATTGGGTGCCGCCGACCTGGGTGCCCATTGGCCCGGGGGGTTTCTGTGTCCCTGCCATGGTTCCCTCTACGACCTGGCGGCCCGGGTCTACAAGGACGTTCCGGCGCCCCTCAACCTTGTCGTCCCCCCGCACAAATATGTCACCGATAGCCTCCTGCTCATCGGTGAGGAAACCAAGGGAGCCTGATGAATGAGTGCCTTGACACGATTGACCGGTTGGGTTGACCAGCGCTTTCCCCTGACATCGGCTTGGAAGGCCCACGTTTCGGAGTACTACGCCCCGAAGAACCTCAACTTCTGGTATTTTTTCGGGTCCCTGGCCATGCTGGTCCTGGTTATCCAGATCGTCACCGGCATCTTCCTCACCATGAACTACAAGCCGGACGGCGCCCTGGCGTTCGCTTCCGTCGAATACATCATGCGCGACGTGAACTGGGGTTGGCTCATCCGCTATATGCACTCCACCGGCGCTTCGATGTTTTTCGTGGTGATTTATCTGCACCTGATGCGTGGCCTGCTCTACGGCTCCTACCGCAAGCCTCGCGAACTGGTATGGATTTTCGGCATGTTCATTTATCTCGCCCTGATGGCAGAGGCCTTCATGGGCTACCTGCTGCCCTGGGGTCAGATGTCCTACTGGGGGGCCCAGGTGATCATCTCGCTGTTCGGCGCCATCCCGGTCATCGGCAATGACTTGTCGCTGTGGATCCGGGGCGACTACGTGGTTTCCGACGCGACCCTCAACCGCTTTTTCGCGCTCCACGTCATCGCCCTGCCGCTGGTGCTGCTGGCCCTGGTGGGGGCGCACCTGGTTGCGCTGCACCAGGTGGGCTCGAATAACCCGGACGGCGTGGAAATCAAGAAGCACAAGGATCCGCGGACCGGCATTCCTCTCGACGGCATTCCCTTCCATCCCTATTACACGGTGAAGGACATCATGGGGGCGGTCGCTTTCCTGATCGTGTTCTTCGGTATCGTCTTCTTCTATCCAACCATGGGCGGCTGGTTCCTGGAAGACAACAACTTCATTCCCTCGGATGCGCTGAAGACCCCGATGCACATCGCGCCGGTATGGTATTTCACGCCGTTCTACGCCATCCTGCGCGCCGTTCCGGACAAATTCCTGGGGGTGGTGGCGATGGGCCTGTCCATTGCGGTATTTTTCCTTCTGCCGTGGCTGGACCGCGCCAAGGTGAAGTCCATCCGCTACCGCGGCGCGCTGTACAAGGCCATTCTGGCATTGTTCGTGGTCAGTTTTCTCGGCCTCGGCTATCTCGGCACCCAGCCGCCCACGGAGGCCCGCACCCTGGCCGCACGGATCTTTGCCGTGATCTACTTCGGCTTTTTCGTGCTGATGCCGCTGTATACCAAGCTTGATCGGACCAAACCGGAACCGGAAAGGGTGACGAAATAATATGGAAACCACGCTCCAGCGAATCGCGGCATGCCGGCCGCGGTGTGCCGCAGCCACGGCGCTCCTGCTCCTGCTGTTGACGCCGCCCCTTGCGGCCCTTGCCTCCGAGACCGAGGCGCATTTGGACAAGGCGCCGGTAAATCTGGGCGACAAGGCTTCTTTGCAGCGGGGGGCCAGGATATTCGTCAACTATTGCCTGACCTGCCACAGCGCGGCCTACATGCGCTACAAGCGCATGGAGGACCTGGGGCTGAGCGAGGACCAGATCAAGGACAACCTCATGTTTGCCAGCGAAAAGGTGGGCAATACCATGACGGTTGCCATGGGGAGCGACGAGGCCAAAAAGTGGTTTGGCGCGGCGCCTCCCGATCTGAGCGTGATTGCCCGTGCCCGCGGCGCCGACTGGCTGTACACCTACCTGCGCAGCTTCTACCGAGACGACTCGCGGCCGACCGGATGGAACAACACCCTTTTCGACAAGGTGGCCATGCCGTTCGTGCTCTACCGGCAGCAGGGCGAGCAGGTGCTCAAGAAGGGGAGTCTCGGTGATGCCCATGGGGCCAAGATGCTGGTGCTTGACAAGCCGGGCACCATGACGGAGCCGGAGTACGATGCCATGGTGGGCGATCTGGTGAACTACCTGGCATACATGGGCGAGCCCGCTCAGACCACGCGCGTCCAGGTGGGTGTGTTCGTATTGCTGTTTCTGGTTCTCTTCCTTGCGCTGACCTACCAGTTGAAGAAGGAGTTCTGGAAGGACGTGCATTAGCCCTGCCGGCGTGACTCGGGGGGAGGGTGTATTTTTGGTCCTCCATCACGCTATAATAATCACTTGTGACAAAAGCACCTCCGAAACATGCGCGTCCCGGTGCCCGGGACGCGCTGTTTGCGTTGGCCCCGGTTCCCAAGGTACTTGCTGGTAAAACCGACGAATCAGCGCACGATGATAGAAACTTGGTGACCATGTCTACCTCCAGCAGCAAAAAGCCTATGATGACTCTTTACTCCGGTACTTCATGCCCGTTTAGCCAGCGTTGCCGCATGGTGTTGTTTGAGAAGGGCATGGATTTCCAAATTATCGACGTGGACATGCAGGGCAAGCCCGAAGACCTTGCGGTGATGAATCCCTACAACCGGGTCCCGGTGCTGGTGGAGCGCGACCTGATCCTGTACGAATCCAATATCATCAACGAATACGTCGACGAGCGCTTCCCTCATCCGCAACTCATGCCCGCCGATCCGGTCATGCGTGCCCGGGCGCGCCTGTTCCTGTTTCGCTTCGAGCAGGAACTGTTCAATCACATCGACAGTATCATGCACGGCGGGCAAAAGGCCGCGGAAAAGGCGCGCACGCTGATTCGGGACAACCTGGCTCAGATCGCCCCGTTATTCGCCAAGCAGAAGTACATGCTGGGTGACGAGTTCTCCATGCTGGACGTGGCGATCGCCCCGCTGCTGTGGCGTCTCGATTATTACGGCATCCGCCTGCCCAAGCAGTCGGCGGCGCTTCTCAAGTACGCCGAGCGGTTGTTTGCGCGGCCCGCCTTCATCGAGGCCCTGACCCCTTCCGAAAAGGCCATGCGCAAGTAGGGCCGGTGGAACAAGGGCATGGGTTTTTCCTCAGGACAATAGGGTTTCCATTGTGACGCAACTGTCAACCAAACCCTATCTGATCCGGGCCATTTACGAATGGTGCGTGGACAGCGGCAACACCCCCTACCTGGCGGTGGGGGTGGATCAGAACACCCGCGTCCCCCAGGAATTCGTGAAGGACGGAGAGATCGTGCTCAATATCGGGCCAAGCGCCACCCGCAACCTCGTCATGGGCAACGAGGTGATCCAGTTCTCCGCGCGCTTCGGCGGCGTATCGCGGGAGTTGTCGGTGCCCATCGAGGCGGTGATCGGCATCTTTGCGCGGGAGCACGGCCAGGGAATGTTTTTTCCCAGACCGGAATCCGCACCCGGCGCGGAAACCCCGGTCGAAACCCACTCGCCCGAGGGGCCGCCGGAAGATGGTCACCCCGCGCCGTCGGGCGGGAAGCCGAAACTGCGCGTAGTCAAGTAAAGGCGCGTGGCCGGAGGGGTAAGGCGCGATTGCCGCAGGCCGCGCAAGCACATATAATCCCGAAGCTTATCATCCGGCCGGCATAGCTCAGATGGTAGAGCAGCTGATTTGTAATCAGAAGGTCGTGGGTTCGATTCCTATTGCCGGCACCAGTAAAATCAAGGCCATGCGGTTATTTATTGCATGGCCTTTGCTATTGTGTAATCAATCGGCCGGTAATTTCTTTTCCTACCCACTGACGGATTTGGGTTTCGAAAAGGTGGTGGCTCTGAACAGAATACGCATCTTGAACACGCGGAACTCCCGCCACCATGGGAGATCGCCCGTATCAGGCTGCTCGGTGGCGCCGACGCCAGCTCTCCAGGTTGAGGTGTCCACCGATACCAAATATGTACATGACGTATTTCCACGAATGCAACCTGTTGTGATATGGACCTAATTCCCTTCACAATCCGGCTTGAAATCAACAAAGTCAGCCTGGCCTGGCTGCAACACCCACACGGAAAGACTGCATGACCAAGCTCACCCTCAGCCAGCTTTCCAGCCTGCTGTTCCGTGCCTGCGACGACCTGCGCGGCAACATGGACGCCTCGGAATACAAGGAATACATCTTCGGCATGTTGTTCCTGAAGCGGCTCTCCGACTTGTTCGACCAGGAACGCGAACAACTCGGCAAAGACCTGAAGGCCAAGGGCATGGCGGATGCGATCATCGCCACCCAGCTCGTCAATCCCGACAAGTACACCTTCTTTGTCCCGGAAGAGGCGCACTGGTCGACGATCCGCCACCTCAAGACCAACGTCGGCACCTCGCTCAACAAGGCGCTCGAAGCGCTTGAAGACGCCAACGTCGATGCCCTGCAGGACGTGCTCAAGGGCATCAATTTCAACAAGAAGATCGGCCAGCGAACGCTCGACGACGACACCCTCGCCAACTTCATCCAGAACTTCGAGAAAATCCCGCTGCGCGACGGGAACTTCGAGTTCCCCGACTTGCTCGGCGCGGCTTACGAATACCTGATCAAGTTCTTCGCCGACTCCGCCGGCAAGAAGGCGGGCGAGTTCTACACCCCGGCGGACGTGGTGCGCACCCTGGTGGAGATCGTCGATCCGCAGCCCGGCACGAGCATCTACGACCCCACCCGCGGCTCCGGCGGCATGCTGATCCAGACCCGCGACTACATCCGCGAGTGCGGCGGTGACCCGCGCGACCTGTCGTTGTTCGGGCAGGAAAGCATCGGCACCACCTGGTCCATCTGCAAGATGAACATGCTGCTGCACGGCATCTCCCACGCCGACATCCGCCAGGAAGACACCCTGCGCCGTCCGCAGCACAAGGCCGACAGCAACGAGCTGAAACGCTACGACCGCGTGCTCGCCAATCCGCCCTTCAGCCAGAACTACATCAGGAAGGACATCGAATACCCCGGCCGCTTCGCCGTGTGGATGCCTGAAAAGGGCAAGAAGGCCGACCTCATGTTCGTGCAGCACATGCTCGCCGTGCTCAAGGCCGACGGCAAGATGGCCACCGTCATGCCGCACGGCGTGCTGTTCCGCGGCGGCGAGGAGAAAGAAGCGCGCAAGCACTTCATCGAGCGCGGCTGGCTGGGAGCCGTCATCGGCCTGCCCGCCGGGCTGTTCTACGGCACCGGCATCCCCGCCTGCGTGTTGGTGATGAACAAGCAGGGCGCGATGGTCGAGGGCAAGCCGCGCTCGCACGTCATCTTCATCAACGCCGACCGCGAATACCGCGAAGGCAAGGCGCAGAACTTCCTGCGCCCGGAAGACATCTCCAAGATCGTCCACGTCTACCGCAACCTCGCGCAGGGCGGGGCGGATGTGCCGGCCTACGCCCGCCGCGTTCCGGTCGAAGAAATCGCCGCCGAAGACTTCAACTGCAACATCCGCCGCTATGTCGACAACGCCCCGCCGGCCGAACCGCACGACGTGCGCGCCCACCTGCACGGCGGCGTGCCGGTAGTGGAAATCGATGCGCTATCCTGCTACTGGCAGAACTACCCCGGCCTGCGCGAGCGCTGCTTCATTCTCCCCGCTATTTCTACAGGCGAGGCCGATTCGCTCCCCTCTCCCCCCGGGAGAGGGGCCGGGGGTGAGGGAGCGCACGTTGTTCGCCCCAACGCTCCCCTACCCGCCGAGCTTCTAACCCTGGCCCGCAACCTCAGGCATCAAGGTACCGATGCCGAAAACCTCATGTGGCGGCTTTTGCGCGATCGCCAGATTGCCGGCGCCAAATTTCGCCGTCAGCATCCGTTTGCGCCGTATGTACTCGATTTCTATTGCCATGAGTTGAAGCTCGCTATCGAACTCGATGGAGGGCAACACAACGAGCCGGAAGGCCGCGCGCGCGATACGCGTCGGGATGAGTTTTTGGAGGTGCAAGGCATTCGTACCCTGCGCTTCTGGAACAACCAAGTATTTGCCGAAACCGAAGCAGTGCTGGAGGCGATCTATCAAGTGGTGGTGGAATCTGCCAACCGGCTTCCCTCACCCCCAGCCCCTCTCCCGGTGGGAGAGGGGAGCATAAAGCCCTCGCCCCTCGGGAGAGGGTTGGGTGAGGAAACCGCTTTCTCCCTCTCCCCCCGGGAGAGGGCCGGGGTGAGGGAAGGCGGCAACTACGCCGACTTCGCCCCCGAAATCACCGACCGCCGCGCCATTGCCGAACAGGTCAAAACCGATCCCGGCGTAGCCGCCGCCCACGCCGCCTTCCTGCAAACCCTTGAAATCTGGTGGCAAACCAACCTGCCGCTGGTCGAAGCCCTCGCCCCCAGCAACGGCCAAAAAGGCAACGTCTACGAATTGCGCCGCGCCCTGCTCGCCAGCATCGCCGCCATCTTCTCCCCTCTCCCCGCGATCGCCTCCACCACCTCCCCTCTCCCCCCGGGAGAGGGGCCGGGGGTGAGGGAAAAAATCACCAGCGAAGCCAAAACGCAATTCCTCCTCACCGCCCACCAAATCCGCGGCGCCTTCGCCCGCTATGTGGACGACCTCAAGGCCGACCTCAAATCCATCGCCGCCAGCGGTTGGGGGCCGGAACTGATCCCCGACGCCGACATCCTCGCCAGCCAGTTCCCCGAACTGCTGGCCGAGATGGAGCAAAAACGCCTGCGCCTGGCCGAACTCGCCGCCCTGTTCGCCGCCGCCGATGAAGAGGATTACGAAGACAGCGACGACAGCGGCGTGCTGCCCGGCGACGAAGTCAAAGCCCTCAAGGCCAAGCTGAAGGAAGCCAGGGCCAGCGCCAGGCTCGCCAAGAAGGAAGGCGACAAGGGCGATTGGACGGCTTACATGCATGAGGCCGAAGAAATCGAAAAACGCCTCGCCCGCCACAAGGCGTTGGAAGACGAAGCCAAGCAACTCAAGGCGGAGCTGCGCGCCACCGAGAAAACGCAGGAAAAACAGGTCGCCGCCGCCCGCAAGAAAATCGGCACCGACGAAGCCAAGGGCGTGATCCTGGAGCGCCTGCACCGCTTGCTGCTGCAAACCTACGAAGGCTACCTGCGCGCCGACCAGCGCGCCTGCATCGCGGCGCTGGAGAACCTGCACGGCAAGTACGCCGTCACGGCGAAACAGATCGAGGCGCAGCGGGATGAGGCGGCGGCGAAGCTGAAGGGGTTCTTGGTGGAGTTGGGGTATGAGTGAACCAATTCCGCAAGGGTGGAAAAAGGTGCCACTACGGGACCTCGCCCAAGTTGTGAGCGGAGGCACCCCGTCACGATATGTTCCAGAGTTTTGGAGTCATGGGACGATTCCATGGGTCACGCCAACCGACATTACCGAATCAAATGGACGATACCTGTCGGAGGTGCGCGAGCACATCTCTGAACTGGGCCTGGCTTCTTGCAGCGCGAAATTGCTTCCGAGTGGGAGTCTATTGATGACATCCCGCGCGACATTGGGCGAAGTGCGCATTGCCCTCGGTGAAGTTTGCACAAATCAAGGTTTCAAAAGCCTGATCGTTCGCAGTAACAGCAGTAAATCTAGCGGGTTAAAGTCCCGTCCGGGGAGTTGTCCGTGCGCCCCGGTAGCATGAGGAAGCGGCGCTGGAGTAATTCAGGGTCGTGAGTTTCCAAACAGCA
>JAJZUU010000046.1 GCA_021848325.1 Pseudomonadota bacterium
GGGGAACGGGGTCAGACCCCAATGGCACTAACTTAAGCCTCGACCCGGCTCGCCATAAGGGTTTGCCGGGCGATTTGACGTAGTTGGCGTAGCAGTGCTTGAGGCTTTGGCCTTCGCTTGATGGCGCGAGGCTCGACTCGGTCAGGCCGGTGCGGCAGACGTAACTGGGCGATGCCGGCGAGTAGACGGGTGAACTCCTGCACAAAATCCGCCTCCGGATGATGTCGCAAGCGCGCGTGAAACGAACCCAGCAGACGCTTGGCACCGATGAAGCTCAGGCTTCTCGGCAGTGCCTTGCCCGCGGCCGCGGCATGCACCATCAGCGCTCGAATAAGGTTGTAACCAAGCAGGTGTGCGGCGATCTCCTTTTTCACCATCTCCGGCGTGCGGCAACGCAGAATGTCCATCTGCATGGTTTGTTTGATCGAGCGGAAGTCCAACTCGATGTGCCAGCGGTCTCGGTAGAGCACGGCGATCTCCTCACGGGAAACGGTGTCGGGGTCGAGCAGCGTGGTGGCGATGTGCCAATCGCGATCCGTTACCACCCGCACTGAGAGCGCATCCGGCAGGCTTCGATACGTTTCTTCATCGAGTCAATCCGGGCAGGCGGGCCGTGGCCAAACCTGGAGCACCTCCCTGGAGCCAAGCACCTTCGCCACGCGGGCATCCGGGGATCGTCGCTGATGCAATCGCACCACGGCGTCGTTGCCACGGGCGAGCGGGAACCAGGAGCAGAATCCACGGTCGGCGATGAGCAGGCTGCCCGTTTCCATGGCATCAAGCAGCAGCCGGCTTTGCGGGATCTCTCCATTCCCCTTGCCTTCGCAAGCCGATACCGCCCACGCCTTGACGTGGCCGGCACACAGCGAGATCAGCCCGACGCCTGGCCTGTCCGGCAAGCGCGGCAGCGCCTGCTTCCAAGTGAAGACGGAGATCGGTTTGGCTTGATCATTCGTTGCGATCCCGATCCCGGCCGCGCCCCTGCCCTTGTTCTTGTCCCCGTTTCGGCTCGCGCGTGGTATCCCTGCCCTGCCGTCCTTCTTCCCGGCCCTGCGATCTCTGCATGTGCTGCTTACGCTGGTCTGGCTGTGGCGGCTGCCTATGATCTTGAACCGTCGGGCGTTCCTGTTGTGGATAGGCTGGGGTTGGCCTCCGAAGGTCTTCGCCTTCCCTTCGCGGCGGGCCGGCTGGGCCAAGCTGTCGCTGCGGCGGAGAACGCCGGATATCCTGCTGCCTGGAACCTCTCTCTTCAGGCACCCCATGTCTTTCCTGCTGAGCAGGCGCTCTTCGCGCTGCCGGCTCCCGATAGAGTTGCCGCACTACGGGGTCGCGCGGCTGGTAGCGGTAATCCCGTTTTTGAAGTTCCTGCTGCCGTTCCACTTGTCGGGGATACCGATCCCTTGAATACTGCCGCTGGTACAAAGGCAGCGGGGCAGGTGCCGGGGCGGTGCCGCGGTGCCACCTCTCCCAACCGCTTCTACGCCGTTCCCAATCATGGCCCCAGTGATCACCCCAGCGTGGTGGCGCGTCAGGCCGCCACCCGCGGAAGTACGGGGGTGGATGGCGGTAGTAGCGCACGGGGATTCGCAGGATGAACAGCGGCACATCGTATGGATTCACAAGCCACCAGGGGCCGTTGTACCAGGAACTCGCGTACCACTCATTGTCTTGATACACCCAGTACATACCGTCGTAGAAGAAGTAGTTCGCTTCCAGCCGTGGCGCGTAGTAGACGGGATAACCCGGCACAACGACCAGTTCCGGGTACGCCGGCAGGTTGATCCCGATGCTCAGGTGCGGAAGCCCGATACTGATGCTCACCTGGGCGGAAGAAGTCACCGAATACAGCAGCATTCCCAGTACGATGAATAGGTGGCGAATTTTCTGCATTTTGTGACCTCCGGTTCGATAACCAAAAGAACAGACAACGAAAGGGGGCGAATCCGGCGTCATATACGGGAAACCGCGACCATTGCTCCCCGTTTCCCATTAACGGCCGGGCGGGCGCGCCCGAAGCCAAGTCCCAGAAATCCGCCGTGGCTATGGGGCAGCGCCATTTTTCCGGACTTTGCCGCCGATCTTGCAGGAGGCCAGCCTGTGCCGCCAGTCCCGCAACAGCGTCTCTCGCAGAGCGGCGTCTTGCCCGCTCGCCAGCAATGCGGTCTTTTCCACGGGCCAGGCGAGGGCCTGCCAGCCGTCCTGGACGGCGCACTCCAGGCGGATTTCCCATTGGCCGTCACGGGGCTCCACCTCGAACAGATAGGCTTCAAGCCCCAATTGCTCCAAAAGGGCGGCCACTGCTTGCCTGGCTTGCGCCAGTTCCACTGTCGATAAAGGCATCTCGGCTCTCCATTGATCCCGGGAGGGCAGTCGCGTCGACCGCCGGGCGCGGAGAAAGCGGAAACTCGATGTCGCTTCTGCCCCGTCTCTGCGATTGGCGGGCGGCCGAACTCGGGTTCGCCTTGCCCCGGATGTCTGAAGTATAGACAAACCGCTCCGGGAATCCGGGGCCTCAACCGGCAGGCGCACTTCCGAAGAATTCCAGGATGCGCGCCGGCAGCCACGGCAGCCCGTCGGAAGGCGGGTGCGACGGGAATCCCGCATGCCCGCCCTGTGCGGGGAACTCAAGGGTCACGGCGGGGGCGACCTGATGGGGGCGGGGCAGGGCACCGGACGGGAGAAACGGGTCGTTGCGGGCGTTGATGAGCAGGGTGGGCACCAGGATGGCGTTGAGGTGCGGCTTGCTGCCGGCTCTGGGCCAATACTCGGCCGCGTCGGCGAATCCGTGCACCGGGGCGATGAACAGGTCGTCGAAGCGGCGAAAGGTGCGGGCCCCGCGCAGCGCTTCGGCCTCGAACAGCCCGGGATGGCGCACCAGTTTTTGCAGCGCCTTGGGCCGGAGGGTGCGCAGGAATTCCCGGGTATAGATCAGCCGGTTGAGTCCCCGGTCCAGCGCCGTGGCGGCGGCGCTCAAGTCCAGGGGCGCGGAAATGGCTGCCGCGCCGGCGAGAAAAAATAGGGATAGAGTGTCTGCAGATGACCGCCCGGAAGCCACCAGGGGCCCGATAGGCTGCCACGAGGCCTACCGTCTCAATGGAGCACGTTGGGCCTGGGGGGCGTGCCCTGGGGGGCGCCAGGGGAGGGCGAGGCGTGGTGCAGGATCATGCGCCATCCCCTGCCCGTGAGCTGATAGATGTTGGTGGCGACGAGGGGCGGCTGGGGCTTGGGATTGCCGCCCAACAGGATGTTTTCCTGCACGACATGGACGGCAAGAAGGGGGCTCTGGAAACGCTGGGCGGCGCTGAGCTGGAAGCGCATCCTGCCGTCCCCGGCGAACAGGCGTTGCCAGCCCTGCCGCACCGCGGGGTAGCCGTGCAGCCTCGGTCCCATGGGATGGATGCACACGATATCCTCGTCGTCGGACCATACCGCCATCATCGCTTCCAGGTCGGCTTTTTCAAAGGCCACGTAAAACGCCGCCTCTGCGTCCTGCGGGGTGGGGAATGCCGGGCTATCCATGCCTCTCGCAACTCACTTGGAACAAGGCATAATGGTAGCGCAATCGCCGGGGGAACTCTACCGGGCGCCGGGCCCTCTCGTGTGCTTCGCAAGCCATGGGCATTGACGTTATAATGGACCGACAATCTATCTATCGGGGCCGCCATGGAAGTCACCGCCGCATTACTGGAAAAATACAGCAAGGCCGGGCCGCGTTACACGTCCTATCCCACCGCCCCCTATTTCGCGGAGACCTTCGGCGAAAAGGAATGGCGCGAGGAAATCCTGCAGACCCAGGACAGCGGGCGCGACCTCTCGCTGTACGTGCATATCCCGTTTTGCGACACCCTGTGCTACTACTGCGGCTGCAATATGGTGGCGACCCGGAACTACGCCCGGGCCACCGATTACCTGGGGTATCTGGAACGGGAGATCGACCTGGTGGCGGGGCTGATCTCGCCCCGGCGCGCGGTGCGGCAGTTTCACTGGGGCGGCGGCACGCCCACCTATCTGAGGCCGGACGATATCCGGCGCCTGTTCGCCCACATCAAGGGGCGCTTCCCCATCGCCGCGGACGCGGAGGTGGGGTGCGAGGTGGACCCGCGGGAACTGACCCGGGACCACGTCAAGGCCCTGGCGGATGCCGGCTTCAACCGCCTGAGCCTGGGGGTGCAGGACCTGGACGACAAGGTGCAGCAGGCGGTCAACCGTATCCAGCCGGAGAGTCTGGTCCGCCAGGTGTACGGCTGGATGCGCGAGGACGGCTTTCCCAGCATCAACATGGACCTCATGGTGGGGTTGCCGCATCAGACGGTGGCGGGTTTTTCCGCCACCCTGGACAAGATCATCGACATGGCCCCGGACCGGCTGGCGGTGTTCAACTACGCTCACGTGCCGTGGCTCAAGAAGCACCAGAAGCTGATCCACGAGACGGACCTGCCCGATTTCTCCACCCGCGTCGCGCTGCAATTGATGATCCTGGAAAGGCTCATCGGTGCGGGCTACGTGTACATCGGCATGGATCACTTCGCCCGCCCGAACGACGAGCTGGTAAAGGCCCAGCGCAACAAGACCCTGTACCGCAACTTCCAGGGCTACACCACCCACAAGGACTGCGACATCTATGCCTTCGGCGTCACTGCCATCAGCCAGACCGAGGAGGTGTACGTGCAGAACCAGAAGGACCTCGCCGACTACCGGGCCCGGGTGAGCGAGGGCCGGCTGGCCACCGAGCGCGGGCTGCGCATCACCCGCGACGACAGGCTGCGGCGGGAGGCGATCGCCCACATCATGTGCGATCTGGAACTGGACAAGAAGGTCTTCGCGCAGAAGTGGGAGATCGAGTTCGACGCCTATTTCGCCGAGGCCCTGCCGGAACTGGCGGAGATGGCAAAGGACGGCCTGGTGGAACTGGAGGCGGACCGGATCCGGGTGACCGAGATCGGGCGCATCTTCCTGCGCAACATCGCCATGAGCTTCGATGCTTACCTCAAGCAGGCCAGCAGCGAGAAGCCGCGCTACTCCCGGACGGTCTAGCCCGACTCACGGGGCCGGGCTGGGAAAACGGGCGTGGATGGCGTCGATCTCCCGCAGCACCTCTTCTGACAATTCCAGTTCCACGCTTCCCAGGTTTTCCTCCAGTTGCGCCAGACTGGTGGCGCCGATGATGGTGCCGGCGACGAACCAGCGGCTGCGCACAAAGGCCAGCGCCATGGCCGCGGGGCTGAGGTTGCGGGACCTGGCCAGGGCGCAGTAGGCGGCCACCGCCTGTTCCACGTTGGGCTTGCGGTAGCGGCCGCCGAAGGCGGGAAACATACTGAGCCGGGCCTGCTCCGGGGCGGCATCCAGGTATTTGCCGGTGAGCAGCCCGAACCCGAGCGGGCTGTAGGCCAGCAGGGATACGTTTTCCCGGTGGCACATCTCGGCCAGCCCCAGCTCGAATACCCGGTTGATCAGGTTGTAGGCGCTCTGGAGCGACACCACCCGCGGCAGGCCCCGGGTCTCCGCCGCCCGCAGGAAGCGGCCCAGCCCCCAGGGCGTCTCGTTGCTCACGCCCACGTAGCGGATCTTGCCGGCCCGCACCAGGTCGGCCAGCACCGCCAACTGCTCCTCGATGGGGACGGTGGGACGTTCCCGGGCGGGATCATAGGCGGTCTGCCCGAACATGGGCACGTTGCGGTCCGGCCAGTGGATCTGGTAGAGATCGACGTAGTCGGTCTGCAGCCGTTCCAGGCTGCCGTTGAGCGCCTGCTCGATGTTGGCGCGGTCCAGGTGGAGCGGCCCGCCGCGGATCCAGTCGAAGCCCCGGGCCGGGCCGGTTACCTTGGTGGCGACGATCACCTTGTCCCGCGCCTGCCGCTTCAGCCAGGAGCCGACGATGGCCTCGGTCCTGCCCTGGGTCTCGGGGCGGCCCTGGACCGGGTACATCTCGGCGGCGTTGATGAAATTGACCCCGTGGGCGAGGGCGCAATCCAGTTGCTGGTGGGCCTCCCGCTCGCTGTTCTGCTCGCCGAAGGTCATGGTGCCGAGGCAGATCTCCGATACCTTGAGATCGCTGTCCCCGAGTGGGCGGTAACGCATGGGTCCCTCCTATGCTCAAGCGTTGCGTTGGGGCTGCCCCTCCAGGTGGCCCAGTTCCTCCCGCACCCGTTCCGGGGTGAGTTCGCGCATGCAGCGGAAGTGACCCAGGGGGCATTCCCGCTTGAAGCAGGGGCTGCAGGGCAGATTCAGGCTTACTACCTGCGCCAGGTCCGACAGGGGCGGCGTGAAGCCCGGGCTGGAAGAACCGTAAAGGGCGAGCAGCGGCCGCTCGAGGGCGGCCGCGACGTGCATCAGCCCGGAGTCGTTGCTCACCACCAGGGCGGTGCCGGCCAGCAAGGCGATGGCCTCGCTGAGGTCGGTCTTGCCGCACAGGTTCAGCGCCGCGCCGCCGCTTTGCCGCGCCACCTCCGCGCCGATCTCGCGGTCCTTGGGCGAGCCCACCAGCCACACGGCGTAGCCGCGCTCTGCCAGCATGCGTGCCAGTTGCGCGAAATACTCGGGCGGCCAGCGCTTGGCCGGCCCGTACTCCGCGCCCACGCAGAAAGCGGCCACCGGCCCCCGGGGGCGCAGCCCCAGCCTGTCCAGCAGTGCCCGCTGCTCGTCTTCCCCGACCCGCAGCGCGGCGCGCGGCAGGGGGCGGTGCAACGGGGTGGAAGGCGGTTCCGCCAGTTGCGCGAAGCGCTCCACCATCAGCGGCAGGGCCGCCCGGTCCAGGGGCCTGGCATCGTTTATCAGGCCCCGGCGCAACTCGCCCACGAAACCGGTGCGTAACGGGATACCGGCGAAAAACGGCATCAGGGCCGATTTCAGGGAGTTGGGCAGGATGATGGCCTGGTGGTAGCCGCGGGGCCGCAACCTCCTGCCCAGCCGGTAACGGGCCGGCAAATTCAGTTCGCCGTGACGGAAAGGACTGTCCAGGACCTCCCTGACCTCCGGCATGTGGCGGAATACGGGGGCGGTCCAGGGAGGCGCCAGTACGTCCAGGGCCAGGCCGGGGTGGCGTCGGTGCAACCGCCTGAACAGGGGCTGCGCCATGACGGCGTCGCCCACCCACGACGGGGCGACCACCAGGATATTGTACCGGCCCGGAATGGCGGCTTCTAGTGGTGCGGCTTGCAGGGACCGCCTTTGAGCTTGTACAGGGTACCGCAGTAGGGGCACAGCGCCTCGCCCGTCCGCTCGACCGCCAGGAACACCCGGGGATGGGCGTTCCACAGGGTCATGGAAGGCATCGGGCAGTGCAGCGGCAGGTCTTCCGTGGTGACTTCGATATAGCGCTGTTTGTTCTCGGTCAGTTCCATCTCCATGCTCCGTCAAACCAAAGTGAGCCACTCCCCGTGGCGGAGCGCCTTGCCGGTGACGCAGTCGAAATACATGGACTGCAGCTTGGCGGTGACCGGGCCGCGGTCGCCGTTGCCGATGGCGCGCCCGTCCAGTTCCCGGATCGGGGTGACCTCCGCCGCCGTGCCGGTGAAGAACGCCTCGTCGGCGCAGTACACCTCGTCCCGGGTGATGCGTTTTTCCACCAGCGGCAGGCCGATCTCGTCCGCCAGTTGCACGATGGTGTCGCGGGTGATGCCTTCCAGGGCGGAGGTGAGGTCGGGGGTGTACAGCTTGCCGTGGCGCACGATGAAGACGTTCTCGCCCGAGCCCTCGGCCACGAAGCCGTCCACGTCCAGCAGCAGGGCCTCGTCGTAGCCGTCCTGGGCCGCCTCCTGGTGGGCCAGGATGGAGTTCATGTAATTGCCGTTGGCCTTGGCCTTGCACATGGTGATGTTGACGTGGTGCCGGGCGAAGGAGGAGGTCTTGACGCGGATGCCGTGCTCCAGCGCCTCCTTGCCCAGGTAGGCGCCCCACGGCCAGGCGGCGACGATGAGGTGCACCGAGAGGTTCTTGGCGGAGATGCCCATGGCCTCCGAGCCGTAGAAGGCCATCGGCCTGATATAGCCGGATTCCAGCTTGTTCTGGCGCACCGCCTCGATTTGCGCCTGGGACACCTGCTCCCTGGTGAACGGGATATGCATGCCCAGGATGTGGGCCGAGCGGAACAGCCGATCGGTGTGGTCCTGCAGACGGAAGATTGCGGTGCCCTTGGCCGTGTTGTAGGCGCGCACCCCCTCGAACACCCCCATGCCGTAGTGCAGGGTATGGGTCAGCACATGGGTGGTGGCGTCGCGCCAGGGAACCATCTTGCCGTCGTACCAGATCAGACCATCCCGGTCGGACATTGACATGTTGTCGCTCCGCTGCTGGAAAAAGCATTATTGTAGCGCATTTTTCCCGGTGACGAGAGGGCGAGGACGCGGTTGCCCAGGCCCCGGCGATGACGCTATGATGCTTTGATTGCCGCGACTTTGGGCGAGCCGGGGGCGGGTGCCGGGCACTCGGCTACAATAGCCGCCGTGTCTGCCCCGGCCGGGCGCGCGGACCGCGTTTCGTGACGCCCTCCCGCGGCGAACATTCAACTTGCTTAGCGGGCGCAATCCCGTTTGGAAATGTCGATGATGCAACTTCGCAATCTGACCCCAGATGACGTGGCCGCCATCGGGAACTGGCCGCCGTACCCGTCCGATTTCCGGGACTTGGATTACGCCCTGAGAAGCGGCGGCTGGCTTGACGACTACCGGAATAGGCCGGATACCCGGTGCTTTGCCGCGGAGCAGGCGGGCGAATTGGTCGCGTTTACGCTTCTTTCCAAGACGGGCGAGGCCGAGGCCGAATTTCGCATTGCCCTGAGGGCCGACAAGACCGGGCAGGGCTTGGGCGGCGCCATTACCGCCATGACCCTGGCCAAGGGGTTTGGCGAAGCCGGCCTCTCTCGCATCCATCTCATTGTCAGAAAAAACAACCCGAGGGCCGTCCGTTTGTACGCCCGTCTTGGGTTTGCCGAGCGGGGGGAATGCTACAAGAGCGTCAACGGCAAGCGGACGCATTTTCTGATAATGGAGTTGCCGAAGGAATCTTACTTGAAGGGGGAGGGCGAATGAAGCGCGCGCTGTTGGTAATCGATGTCCAGAACGAGTATTTCTTCGGAAAGCTGCCGGTGTCTCATCCTCCCGGTAGCCTGCCCAACATTTTGAAGGCAATGGATGCCGCGGCGGACAACCGGATTCCGGTGGTCGTGATCCAACACGCGGCCAAGTCGGATGCTTCGCCCGTCTTCCGCAAGGGCAGCCCGGAATGGGAACTGCACCCTGACGTTGAGAAGCGACGGCGGGACGTGCTGATCGAGAAAAACTGGCCGGACAGCTTCGCCGAAACAAGGCTGGAAGAATGGCTCAAGGCCAATGGCATCGACACCCTCACCGTGTGCGGATACATGACGCAGATGTGTTGCGATACCACTGCCCGACGCGCCTTCCACCTCGGCTACGGCGTGGAGTTTCTTTCCGACGCGACGGGGACGCTGGCGTTCGAGAACGAAGCCGGGAGCGTCACGGCCGAGGAACTTCATCGGGCCATATTGGTGACCCAAGGCCGCTTCAGCCGGGTGATGAACAGCGACGACTGGGTCAGCCGTGTCCGGAGCGGAGTCAACCAGGCGTGAATTGCTGCCGCGATTGACACCCTCGCCATGCGCAAGGCGCTGGAGCCAGAATCAGGTAAGCTGTTTCAGGATCAATAGAAAACCGTGGCCTATCCCCGAGGTTTCCCGCGTACCCCGACCCATGCGTTCGCGTGCATGCCGAGAGCCGCACCCGCGTGGCGCGGGCGCAGCAGCACCCTACAGAGATTGTTGTTTTGGCGCCGAAGGATGGATATACGCCCATCCCTCTGCCTCGCGAATGGTGATCTCACCAACGCCAGACGGCACAATGCTGACAAACGGGTACAGATCCTTGCGGTCGATGTGCAGTTCCCTCAGGGTATTGCCGCACTGGGCCAGAATCACCCCCTCTTTTCGCAAATGGCGAAGTTTCTGCTCGAACTCGTTATTCTTGACATAAACGTCGAAGCCCTTGCTGTTGGCGATCAACTCTACCTTAACCCTGCCTTTGAGTCGCGGATCATGAAGAAGATTTTCAATATTATTCAATGTCTTCTTGATCGCCCCATTGCCACCGCTGTCAAGCTGGAAAATTGCGCCATACTCCGACTTGGTCGCGGTCGCGCCATGGAAGGTCTGGGCTGCACTCGCGCCTACGGCAAATGACATCATGCCGGCTAACAACGCCGCTTTCGTTATATTCATAATCTCGGTCTCCTTTTCCATTGGTGTTTTTTTATAGACAGCAAATCAGGCAAAACGCCTAATGGCCACGAGGGGCAAGTTGATACGCCCGCCCTTCGGCGCATTCAGTTTAGACTTGTCCGGGCGGCGGTGCAAAAAAAATAACCCCATAGCTTGAAGCCAGGAACTGGAGCGCTATTCGGAAATGGCAAGGATGTCCCCGATGAACGGCAGAGCGCCAATGGGGCAGTCATTCAATTTTTCCCGCAACCCGGGCGCCTTGAGATGAACGGGGAAATCCGCAGTCTCCCCAGAAGTGCATATGACGCATCAAGGGGGCAACCACCCGAACACGCCTTCCCCCCGCAGGTCGCCTGTTCCCGCGTTCGCCTACTTCACCAGGTTGCTGATATAGACATATCCTTGCATCTGCTTTTTGGCCAACTGCAGGATGCCGGCGGGAACCACCTTCATGTAGGAGTACACATCGGATGACTCGACATGCAGGGCGTACATGGAATTGTAGCAGACCCGAAATTGAACCCCCTCCCTGTGCAGGGCCTGCATCAGGTCACCGTAACCGCTGTACTGCTGGTTCCACTCGTCGGCTGCCAGTACCGCCGCGCCGTACAGCACGAACTGGATCTGGTATCGGTATCCTTTGCTCATGAGGTAACGGATAACATACCCCGCGTTGGTGAGCGACTCTTTTAACTGCGCGCCGGGGTCGCTCACTCCGAATACGATCTTCACCGGTTGGTGCGCCTTGAAGAATCCCCCATAGTTCATGTTCTTGGGGATTGGAATGGGGAGAACCCCCGGAAACGCCGGAAGCTTCCCGGCCGGCACCGCGGCAGCGGCCGGACCCAGCGGCAAAAGCAGGGCGAGCAACATTAACAATACGGTTTTCACGGACTCCTCCCAGGACCTAATCCGGTCGACTTTACGCTGCCAGCGGCCACACTAACCCTTATGCCAGTATTCCGTCTCGATACCCTCGCCGAGGTCGGCCGCGATCAACCG
The DNA here is from genome assembly GCA_021848325.1 of Pseudomonadota bacterium. Classification (GTDB taxonomy): domain Bacteria; phylum Pseudomonadota; class Gammaproteobacteria; order Burkholderiales; family JAJZUU01; genus JAJZUU01. The sequence continues at coordinate 11,234 of JAJZUU010000046.1, forward strand.
GCGCCTAACTTCCAGCAGCCTCGCGATCAGCGCCGGCTCGGCCTTCTCGTAGGCCGCTGCGTCGGGGGTGCGCTTGACCACCACCCCCAGCAACTCGGTGATGGCGTTGCCGATGGAGTTCTGGCTGATGGTGACGATCAGCTTGCCGTTGTCGTTGCGGTAGATGAGCTGCTTGAAGGCCGGCTGCCAGCGGATGGCGTTGGCGTATTTTGCGTCGACGATGCAGCGGTCGCGGACCATCTTCGCGGCCTTAAGGAAGTCGTTGTTGAACAGCAGCTTGTCCTCGACCAGTTCCGGAAAATAGACATTCCCGGGCATTGGCGCGTTGCGCGTGGAGACCTGGGTAAAGAAGGTGCGGTAGAAGTCGATAAAGCCCTTGAGGATGATGTCGTACTCCTTCCAGAAGCGCAGCTCCTTGAGCGACTCGGCCCCGCCCGTGACCTCCCAGGCCGGAAGCCCCTGAGGATAGCCGGTCAAGGCGAGGCGGCAGGAGCCGTCGTTGCATGGCCTGAGGATGCGCAGAGCGAGCTGCTCGATGAAGCCGCGGTAGACCTCGCGCATGTGAGCCTGGAACAGACTGTGCTGGCCGCCGTCGGTGAGATTTGGATTGTTTGGATCGGCGAAGCGGGCGTCGCGCAGCATCGCCTTGTCGAATACCATGAAGTGGTTGTGCAGCATGCGGATGCTCGGCACCCCGGGGGCGGTAAGGGGCCAGGTGGCATCGAGGCTCGCCTCGCCGGCCAGCACCAGCCACTGGTCGGGATCCGGGAAGGTCTCCAGCATATACTCGATGATGATCTGGTTCATGCGGTTCCAGACATGCTTCACATCGTCCGGCACCTGGGTGCGCCGCACGGGCCGGCCCAAGGGATCGAGGATGCACTTGGAGGTGTTGTAGATGATCGAGGTGTCGAACTCGTTGCTGTGGCCGAGCGCCTTGCGGTACAGCAACAGGTTTTCGGGGTTGGTCAACAGACCGTTGTTATGGACCAGGTCGTCGAGATTCTCCGTGCTGTTGAAGAATTCATTGGGCGCCATCCCCTCCGGCACATCCAGCGGGATGGGTCTGAAGGGGGTCACAATTTCTCTTGGGCCGCATTGCATCGTGTAATACCTCGGAAATCACTCTGTAATAGTCTTAAATAAGCCGAGAAAATAACAACCATGCCCAGCAAGGACTATGGGTATTATCATAGATAAAACAGGGGTATAATAGAATAGCAATATACCCTGCGGACCGCCGGGCGGGGCAAACGGCGCGTCGCGAACGCCCCCTGTCCTTGTCTGCCGACCCCATGACCGAAAACACGGTCTGGTCCCTTTTAAAGCCGTTTACCGGCCAACATCGGTGTCTTACCGGTACGGGTTTCCAGTTTCAGAAACTGACCGGGGGCGCTGCCTCCCTTATGCAGTGTTTCATGAATTTGCCCGACGACGGCGAGGATGTCCGCCAGTTCCCACTCAATGTTGGTATCCGAGGCATGGATCTCTAGAATGAAGTCATGCGCCCGGAGCATCTCGATTACGGGTGATCTCCTGCCTGACGGAGACCCCACCGCCGATGGCGGACGGATTGTACTTCAGCGGCAGCTTTCATGACAATACTCGCGCAATAGTACGGTGATCATCGAGCCATTGTCAAAAGTGGTGTTCAGGCATCGTAGAGAACAAATTGTCCGGTTTTCATACTATGCCAAGGAGGCGTGAGCGAAAAGGGTAGGGTAGAGAGCAGGCTTTCGGCTGCCCTCCCTCATCAACCCGCGCATGCGGTTCTCCGGGCGTGCTGCGGCCTGGCGACCATGCCCAGGCGCTTTCCGTCTCGCGGCCTGGCGGCGCGGACGCCGCTGCCGAGGGCATGATGGGCGGATTGGTGGTGGCGGCCATTGACCCGCCAATGGTCATCCGGCGGGTATAAGCTCGGAGCCGCTTTTCTTTGTTGGAGGTTCGCGAGTACACTTTGGCCAGGAGGGAGTGGCGAGGCGTTGCCATTTGGGTGAGGGCTTTTCCCCGCTGGGCACGGTATCGATTTCCATCCCCATTCGGACGGAACAGGCGGAAATGAAATACAAGGACTACTACCAGATTCTCGGCGTGGAGCGGGATGCCAGCCAGGAGGACATCAAGAAGGCCTATCGCAGGCTCGCCCGCAAGTATCATCCGGACGTGTCCAAGGAAAAGGGCGCGGAGGAGAAGTTCAAGGAGGTGGGCGAGGCCTATGAGGTGCTGAAAGATCCGGAAAAACGCGCTGCCTACGACCACTTGGGCAGTTACCAGGCAGGGCAGGATTTCCGCCCGCCACCGGGCTGGGAGCAGCAGTTCGGCCACGGCCAGCATTCCGGCGAGTTTGGCGGCGCCGACCTGGGCGATTTGTTTGCCGAACTGTTCGGCATGGGCGGGGGGCACCGCGGCGGGCAGCGTGGTCACGGTTTTGCCGCGGCGGGGCAGGACTACGAAACGAGCGTGCCAATCAGTCTGGAGGAGGCCTTCCACGGCGGGGAGCGCAGCCTGCAGGTGGAAATAGCCGAGCCGACTGCTCAGGGGTACTTGGTGCGGGTGCCGAAGACCATCAAGGTGCGCATCCCGAAAGGTGCGACGGACGGGCAAAAACTCCGGGTCCCAGGCAGAGGGGGCAAGGGATCGCATGGCGGACCCAGCGGCGACCTCTACATCACCATCTCGGTCCAGCCCCATCGCCTGTTCAAGCTGAGTGGTCGCGATATTCTGCTAGAAGTGCCTTTGGCGCCCTGGGAGGCGGCGCTGGGGGCCACTGTGGAGGTGCCGACCGTGGAGGGCAAGGTCCGCCTGAAGATTGCGCCGGGCGCCAAGGGGGGCCAGAAACTCCGTATTGGCGGCAAGGGATTGCCAAAACCGGATGGCGGGCACGGCGATTTCTATGCGGTGCTGCAGGTGGTTACCCCGCCTGCGTTGAGTGAGCAGGAGAAGGCCTTGTTCGAGGAGTTGGCGCGGGTGTCGTCCTTCAACCCGCGGAACTACTCATGACGGTGCTATGCCATTGGTGGCGAGCGGTTTGCAATGCCGCGAGGGCGCGATTCCATGGAGCAACTCCCCCTACCGATGAGTAGGGGATGATTGTGCGGCCCCCCTTTTCGCCGGCTGCCCCAAAGCGAGGTATGGATGTATCACGGGGAGCGATTCAACAGTATCAGTCACTTAGCCGGCGCGGTGGCCGCCCTTGCCGGCCTGGTGATACTGGTCGTCCTGGCCGCACACCGGGGTGATCCGTGGAAGGTCGCGAGCGTCAGTATCTACGGGACCACCCTGTTGCTGCTTTATGTCTTTTCGGCGCTTTATCACAGCTTGCGCGGGAAGGCGAAGAAGGTTTTTCGCAAACTTGACCACCAATCGATCTATCTCCTGATTGCCGGTACCTACACGCCTTTTACCCTGGTTACCCTTCGCGGGGACTGGGGCTGGTCAATATTCGGCGCCGTCTGGGGCCTGGCGGTGCTGGGAATGATACTGGATTCGCTGCCGCGAAAGGGACAGCGAGTGCTGCCCGTGGCGATTTATCTGCTCATGGGATGGCTGATCTTGGTCGCGCTCGAACCCCTGTTGCGAGCCCTGCCTGCGGCGGGCTTCGCCTGGCTCCTGGCGGGGGGGCTGTTTTATACCATCGGCGTCGTTTTTTACGCCCTCGATGACCGGGTGCGTCATTTCCACGGTGTCTGGCACTTGTTCGTGCTGGCGGGCAGCCTTTGCCACTATTTCACCGTGTTTCTTTATGTCCTGTGAGCGCGGACCGGGATGACGCGAAAAAGGGGCGGACAGCGCTGTCCGCCCCTCGTTTCGGTGACGTTACGGCCTATTTCTTGGCGTCGGCGGAGATCATCTCGATCTTGGCCTTGGCCCTCAATTCGGAGATGGCCTGCCCCACCAGTTCCTGCTGGATGCGCTGGCGCAACTGATTGCTCACCTCGTGCAGCGAGGGTGCCTGCAGGGCACGCTCGTCGTCCAGCTTGATGACATGCCAGCCGAACTTGGACTGCACCGGTGTCTGCGTGTAGGCGCCTTTCTTCAGTTTCACCATGGCCTCCGCGAAGGGTTTCACCGTCGTGTTCGGGGTAATCCAGCCGAGGTCGCCGCCTTTTTCCTTGGAGCCGGTATCCAGGGACTTCTGTTCGGCAAGCTTCGCGAAATCCGCGCCCTTCTTGAGTTGCGCGATGATGTCCTTGGCTTCCGCTTCGTTTGCCACCAGGATGTGCCGCACCTCATATTCCTTGTCGCCCATTTGGGACTTGATCTTGTCGTATTCGGCCTTGATCATCTCGTCCGTGATGGGGTGGGCCTTCATATAGTCCTGGAGATAGGCCCTGATGAGGATGGCTTGCTTGGACAGGGCGATTTGGGTTGCCACTTCCGGTGTCTTGTCGATCCCTTTCTGGACCGCCGCCTGGGCCACCACTTCGCGGCTGACCAGATCATTGATGACCGCCTTGCGCAGGTCCGGCGTATCCGGCTGGCCTTGCGACGTCCGCTCCTGCATCATCAGGTCCACCGTCGACTGGGGAATCGGGACGCCGTTGACGACGGCGACAGCTTTCACTTCCGGTTTGCTTGGGCCCTTGCTGGCCTCCTGGGCGTTGCAGGCGGATAGACCGACGAGGGTGGACAGGCAAACCAGCAATAAACGGGAAATTTTGCGCGGCATTATTTTCGCTTCCTTAAAAGGGTTTTTAAAATGAAGTTTGAAAACAAAAACGGAGGCTAGAATTCGGATTCCCCGGGAGTGTACGCCTTTATGCTCAAAGCGTGAATTTCTTTGTGCATCATGTCCCCCAGGAGGTCATAGATCATGCGGTGGCGGGCCAGAGTGGGCACGCCGGCGAACTGCGGGGAAACGATGGTAAGCCAGTAGTGCCCGCCACCCCCCTTGGCGCCTTCGTGACCGGCATGCTTGGCGCTCTCGTCCAGAATTTCAATGTGCTCCGGATTAAGTGCGGCAAGCCTCTGACGTATCTTTTCCGCGGTGTTCATGCCGGCAGGACCTTCTTGAACGGCTTGACCGTTACCGTGGCATACACGCCGGCCGCCACATAGGGGTCGGCCTCCGCCCAGGCGCGCGCCTCCTCCAGGGAGCCGAACTCGGCGACGATAAGGCTGCCGGAGAAACCGGCCGGGCCGGGATCGATGGCGTCTATCGCGGGCAAGGGCCCGGCGAGCAGCAAACGGCCCGCATCCTGCAGCCGGGTCAGCCGCGCCAGGTGGCGGGGGCGTGCGGATAGCCGTCTTTCCAGACTGTCGGGCACGTCCTCCCCCGTGATCATGTACAGCATTACTCGCTTTCCTTGCTTTCCTTGTCTTCGATGTACTTGGCCAGCGCCACTCCTTGCAGCAGGACAAATACTATCATCAGGCCCAAGGTGCCGAACAGCTTGAAATCCACCCAGGTTTCGGTCGAGTAGTGGAAGGCCACATACAGGTTGGCGGCGCCCATCAGAGCGAAGAAAAACACCCAGCTCAGGTTCAGTTTGCGCCACGCCGGCAGCGGCATGACGACTTGCTGTCGCATCATCGCTTGGATCAGGTTCTTGCCGAAAATGGCGTCGCTCACGAACAGCACCGAGGCGAACAGCCAATAAAGGACCGTGGGTTTCCACTTGATGAAGGTCTCGTCGTGCAGCAGCAGGGTGGCCCCGCCGAACACCACGATGATGGCCAGACTGATCCACAGCATGGTGTCCACCTTGCGCCGCCGGAAGTAGACCCAGCCGATCTGGGCGAATGTCGCGCCAATGGCCACGCCGGTCGCCACGAAGATCCCCTGGAGCTTGAAGGCGACGAAAAACAGGATAATGGGAAATAAGTCAAAGAAAAATTTCATGGCCGAAATTATGAAGGGTTAACGGTCCCTTGTCCATGCCGCGGAGTATTACATTATCATGAATCTTGGCGCTGGAAACGGCGCCCCGTCCGTGTTCCAAAGAGCGCTGCCGCCGGAAAGCCCGTGTCCCGACGCCCGGACCGCTCGCCGCCAAAGTTGCCGGGGCACGGGTCGGGTCTTGCGGAAGACTCACGCCCCGGCTTGTCTCGGTGGTGGCGAAACGCTTATTTTGCTATGATTCGGCCTACATCTACAACACCGCCTATCATGCCGAACATCGATTTACACAGCCACTCCACTGTTTCGGATGGCTTGCTTTCCCCCGCTCAACTGGTAACACGGGCCGCCGCGCAAGGGGTCGAGGTACTGGCGCTGACCGACCATGACGATGTCGGCGGGCTGGCGGAGGCGCGCGAGGCGGCCCGGCGCGAAGGGGTGCGTCTGGTCAGCGGGGTGGAGATTTCGGTGAGCTGGAACAGTCACACCGTGCACGTGGTGGGCCTCAGGATTGACCCCACCCATCAAGCCTTGCAGGCGGGGCTCAGCGTTATTCGTGCGGGGCGCATCGAGCGGGCCAAGAGAATCGCTGCGGCACTGGAAGCCCGGGGCATCCCGGGCAGCCTGGAGGGCGCCTACGCTTTTGTGGCGAACGAGCGTCTCATCAGCCGCAGCCACTTTGCGCGGTTCCTGGTGGCCCAGGGCTACGCCAAAGACGTCAGGTCGGTGTTCAAGAAATACCTGGTAAAAGGCAAGCCGGGCTACGTTCCTCACCGCTGGGCGGAGCTGGAAACGGCCGTCGGTTGGATCAGGGCGAGCGGCGGAATCGCAGTGGTGGCGCATCCCGGCCGCTATCCCCTGAACGAGGGGGGGATGCATGCGCTGCTGGCGGACTTCAAAGAGGTCGGCGGCGCGGCGATCGAAGTGGTGAGCAGCAGCCATACCCCGCCGCAGTACGCCCTGTTTTCCGATTATGCTGCCAACTACGGGCTGCTGGCTTCCCGCGGCTCGGACTATCACGGCCCCGGGGAGAGCTTCGTGGAACTGGGCCGGTTGCCGAATTTGCCCGCGGCGTGCAAGCCGGTATGGCACGATTGGCCTGAATTCCTATCCTAAGGGAGGCAAGACGCGGCCGTTTCTGCGACTGATCACCTATGGCCCAGTTTTTCAGCATTCATCCGGAAAATCCCCAGCCGCGCCTGATCAAGCAGGCGGTGGCCATCATCCGGCAAGGCGGCGTGATCGTATACCCCACCGACTCCTGCTATGCCCTGGGCTGCCCCATCGGCGACAAGGACGCCATGAACCGCATCCGGGAGATCCGCGGCGTGGATGATCGCCATAACTTTACCCTGGTTTGCCGCGACCTGGCGGAGATCGCCCATTACGCCAAGGTCGACAACCGCCAGTATCGGCTGTTGAAAGCGAACACCCCTGGCAGCTACACCTTCATCCTGCAGGCAACCCGCGAGGTGCCGCGCCGCCTGCAGCATCCCAAGCGCAACACCATTGGATTGCGGGTGCCGGGGCACCCGGTGGTCGCCGCATTGCTCGAAGAACTCGGGGAACCCATGCTCAGTTCCAGCCTGATCCTGCCCGGGGACGAGCTTCCCTTGACCGACCCTCATGATATCCGCGAGCGCCTGGAGCGCAGGGTAGACCTCATTCTGGACGGCGGCCCCTGCGGCGTCGAAACGACCACCGTGATCGACTTGACCGAAGATGCGCCCGTGCTGGTGCGGGCGGGCAAGGGCGACATCGGCCCCTTCGGATTTACCTTGTAGGCCATATGAACCTCAACCTCATACAGCAAATCGCGATTTACGCGCTTCCCGTCATCTTCGCCATCACCCTGCACGAGGCCGCTCACGGCTATGCGGCCAAGCATTTCGGCGACAAGACGGCCTACATGCTGGGGCGCATCAGCCTCAATCCGCTGCGGCATATCGACCCGGTGGGGACCATCCTGGTGCCGCTGCTGATCCTGCTGACCAGCAAGCTCCTGGGGGGTGGGGCCATTCTGTTCGGATGGGCGAAGCCGGTGCCGGTGAATTTCAATCAGTTGCGCGATCCCAAGCGGGACATGTTCTGGGTCGCGGCCGCCGGTCCGGCCGCCAACCTGGCCATGGCGATCTTTTGGGCATTCGTTATCAAAATGGCCATGGTCCTGCCGGCGAGCTACTTCTCGCAACCCCTGGCAATGATGGGGCAGGCGGGGGTGCTGATCAATGCGGTGCTGATGGTGCTGAACCTATTGCCCCTGCCCCCACTGGACGGCGGCCGCATCGCTGTCAGCCTGCTGCCCCACCGGCTTGCCTACCGCTTCGCCATGATCGAGCCCTACGGGCTGATGATCCTGCTGGTGCTGATGTTCAGCGGCCTGCTGGGGGCGATTCTGTGGCCCTTCATCAACCTGGTTATCAGCCTGCTGGCTTGGGTATTTGGTATCTATTGACGAGAGGGAACACACCAAACATGTATGCTGACCGTATCCTGTCCGGCATGCGCCCTACGGGGAGCCTGCATCTCGGCCACTATCATGGCGTGCTGAAAAACTGGATCAATTTGCAGCACGAATACGAATGCCTCTTTTTCGTCGCCGACTGGCACGCCCTGACCACCCACTACGACACACCCGGAATCATCCAGGAGCATGTGTGGGAGATGGTCATCGACTGGCTTGCGGCCGGGGTGGACCCGGCCCACGGCACCCTGTTCATCCAGTCGCGAGTGCCCGAGCACGCGGAACTGCACCTGTTGCTGTCCATGATCACCCCGCTGGGCTGGCTGGAGCGGGTGCCGACCTACAAGGACCAGCAGGAGAAGCTGAGCGAGAAGGACTTGAGCACCTACGGCTTTCTCGGCTATCCGCTGCTGCAAAGCGCGGACATCCTGATCTACCGCGCCAATCGCGTGCCGGTGGGGGAGGACCAGGTCCCGCACATCGAGTTCACCCGGGAACTGGCGCGGCGCTTCAACCACCTGTATGGCCGCGAGCCCGGCTTCGAGGCAAAGGCCGAAGCGGCGGTAAAGAAGCTTGGCAGCAAGAAGGCGCGGTTGTATGAGGAGTTGCGTACCCGCTATCAGGAGCAGGGGGACGAGGCGGCGCTGGAGGCGGCGCGCGCCCTGCTGAACGAACAGCAAAACCTTACCGTGGCCGATCGGGAGCGGCTGTTCGGCTATCTGGAAGGCAGCGGCAAGATGATCCTGGTGGAACCCCTGGCGATGCTGACGCCCGCCGCCAGAATGCCCGGGCTCGACGGCCAGAAAATGTCCAAGTCCTACCACAACACCATCGGCCTGCGCGAGACGCCGGAGAGCATCGGCAAGAAGATCCGCACCATGCCCACCGACCCCGCCCGGGTGCGCCGTACCGACCCGGGCGAGCCCGCAAAATGCCCGGTGTGGCAATTCCACCTGGTCTATTCGGACGATGCCATCCGCGACTGGGTGCAGTCGGGATGCCGCAGCGCGGCCATCGGCTGCCTGGACTGCAAGCAGCCGGTAATCGAGGCCGTCCTGGAAGACCAGAAGCCGATGCTGGAGCGTGCCCAGCGCTACATCGAAGACCCGACCCTGGTGCGCAACATCATCGCCGACGGCTGCGAGAAGGCGCACAAATTGGCGGTGGAGACCATGCGCGACGTGCGCGAGGCGATGGGGCTGAGCTACTCTTGAAAGTGCAGCCCGTCCGGGTTTCAACTGGATGCCGCGAAAGTGTCGAAGGAAATCGATATGCCAGAACAAGAACCACTGGAAGGCGAATTGCTCGAACCCAGGGAGGGGGCAGGCGGCGCTCGGCCGCCCGTGCCGGCGAACGTTCCCCCTTCCACCCTTTATCTGCTCCCGGTGTCGGAGCGCCCCTTTTTCCCCGCCCAGACCCTGCCGTTGCTGATGAACGACGAACCCTGGCTGGAGACCGTGGAGAAGGTCGGCGAAACCCCGCAGAAGATGGTGGGGTTGGTGTTGGTCAAGCGGGACAAGACGGAGGAGGCCGCTGTGGCCGACTTCCACGCGATGGGTACCGTCGTGCGCATGCATCATCCGGTGCGCACCGAGGGCAAGATCCAGTTCATCGCGGAGGGGGTGTCCCGCTTCCGCATCGTCAATTGGCTGTCCCGCAAGCCGCCCTACCGGGTGCAGGTGGAATACCCGGCCGAGGGCCGCGGCTACAACGAGGACGAGCTGAAGGCCTACGCCATCGCGATCATCAACACCATCAAGGAATTGGTGCCGCTCAACCCGCTCTATAGCGAGGAACTCAAATTTTTCCTCAACCGCTTCAGTCCCAACGAGCCTTCCCTGCTCACCGACTTCGCCGCCAGCCTGACCACCGCCTCGCGGGAAGAGCTGCAACAGGTGCTGGAGGCGTTGAACCTGCGGCGGCGCATGGAAAAAGTGCTGGTGCTGATCAAGAAGGAGGTGGAAGTCGCCCGCCTGCAATCGAAGATCCGCGAACAGGTGGAAGAGCGGATGACCAAGCAGCAGCGCGAGTTCTTCCTGCGCGAGCAGCTCAAGGAGATTCAGAAGGAACTGGGGCTGGCCAAGGACGACAAGAGCGCCGACATCGAGCGCTTCAACGAGCGCCTGGCCAAGCTGAAACTGAGCGAGGCGGCCCAGAAGCGCGTCGACGAGGAGATGCAGAAGCTGTCGCTGCTGGAAACCGGCTCCCCCGAGTACGGCGTGACCCGCAACTACCTGGACTGGGTTACGGTGTTGCCGTGGGGCAAGCACTCCAAGGACAGGCTGGATCTGGAGCGGGCGCGCAAGGTGCTGGGGCGCGAGCATTACGGCCTGGAGGACGTGAAGGAGCGGATCATCGAATTCCTGGCGGTGGGCGCCCTGAAGGGAGAGGTGGCGGGCTCCATCCTCCTGCTGGTGGGCCCGCCCGGGGTGGGCAAGACCTCCATCGGCCGCTCCGTGGCCCATGCCCTGGGACGCAAGTTCTATCGGTTTTCCCTGGGCGGCATGCGGGACGAGGCGGAGATCAAGGGGCACCGCCGGACCTACATCGGCGCCATGCCCGGCAAGTTCCTGCAGGCCATCAAGGAGGTGGAGGTCAGCAATCCGGTGATCATGCTGGACGAGATCGACAAGATCGGAGCCTCCTACCAGGGGGACCCGGCCTCTGCCCTGCTGGAGGTGCTCGACCCCGAGCAGAACAGCGATTTCCTGGACCACTACCTGGACTTGCGCTTCGACCTGTCCAAGGTATTGTTCGTGTGCACCGCGAACCAGTTGGATACCATACCGGGGCCGCTGCTGGACCGCATGGAGGTGATCCGTCTGCCCGGCTACATCACCGCGGAGAAGGTGAAAATCGCCAAGCGCTATCTGTGGCCAAAGCAGCTCGACAAGGCGGGGCTCAAGCGCAGCCAACTCACCATCAGCGAGGCGGCGGTGCGCCACGTGGTCGAAGGCTATGCCCGGGAGGCGGGGGTACGGGGCCTGGAAAAGCAACTGGGACGGCTGGTACGCAAGGTGGCGGTGAAGATCGCGGAAGGGGAGCGGGAAACTATCCGGGTGGGTCGGAAACAGGTCGAGGAATACCTGGACAAGCCGGTGTTCCTGCCCGAAAAGCCGCTCACCGGGGTGGGTGTGGTCACCGGCCTGGCGTGGACCGCCATGGGCGGGGCGACCCTGAGCATTGAGGCCACCCGGGTCCACACCAAGAATCGCGGCTTCAAGATCACCGGGCAGTTGGGGGACGTGATGCGGGAGTCGGCGGAGATCGCCCACAGCTACGTCTCCTCCCATCTCAAGGAGTTCAACGGAGACGTGTCGTTTTTCGATGCGGCGTTCGTGCACCTGCACGTGCCGGAGGGGGCCACTCCCAAGGACGGTCCCAGCGCCGGCATCACCATGGCCACCGCGCTCTTGTCCCTGGCGCGCAACCAGACGGTGGTGCGGCCCCTGGCCATGACCGGCGAGCTCACCCTGACCGGGCGCATCCTGCCGGTGGGCGGCATCCGCGAGAAGGTGATCGCGGCGCGCCGGGTGCGCGTGATGGAACTCATCCTGCCCCACGCCAACATGCGCGACTACGAGAAGCTGCCGGAGCATGTGCGGGAGGGCTTCACGGTGCACTTCGTCAGGCATTTCCGCGAGGCGGTGCCGATTGTCTTTCCCTAAGGGCTCGTGAACCAGATCAGACCGCCCACACCGCTGGCCCGCATCTACGGCGAACCGCTGCTGGAGATCCCGCGGGACCTGTATATCCCGCCGGATGCCCTGGAAGTGATCCTGGACGCGTTCGAGGGCCCGCTGGATCTGCTGCTCTACCTGATCCGCAGGCACAATCTGGACGTGCTGGACATCCCCATGGCCAGGCTCACCGCACAGTACATGGAATACGTTGAGGTGATGCGGGCGCCCCAGATGGAACTAGCCGCGGAGTACCTGCTCATGGCCGCCTTGCTGATAGAGATCAAGTCCCGCATGCTACTGCCGCGTCAGGCGGAGGCGGCGGAAGAAACGGCCGATCCGCGAGCCGAACTGGTGCGCCGCCTGCTGGAATACGAGCAAATGAAGCTCGCGGCCCAGGGGCTGGATGCCCTACCCCAGGCCGGGCGCGATTTCGCGCTGGTGCAGGTGTGGTTCGAGCAGGTGGCGGAAGCAAGATTGCCGCAGGTCAGCCCGGACGACCTGCGCAACGCCTGGCTCGGCCTGCTTGCCAGGGCCAGGGTTACCCGGCACCATAAGGTCACCCGCGAAGAACTCTCCGTGCGCGAGCATATGAGCCGCATCCTGCGGCGTCTCCGGCAGCGGGAATTCGTGGAGTTTGGCGAGTTGTTCGAGACAGGCCCGGGCGTCGCGGAATTGGTGGTGACCTTTCTGGCTTTGCTGGAACTGGCCAAGGAAGGCCTGATTGCGATCAGCCAGCAGGCGCCGTTCGCCCCCGTCTACGCGAGGCTTTTCCGGGAGGCCGATGCTTGATCTGAAAGAGGTCAAGGTGATCCTGGAAACCGCCCTGCTGGCGAGCCCGGAGCCCCTTTCCCTGAACGCGCTCAGAAAGCTGTTCGACGACGAGTTCGGGGCGGAGACCTTGCGCCGGGTGCTGGAGGAACTGCGCCAGGACTGGGCGGGGCGCGGCGCCGAACTGGTGAATGTGGCGACCGGCTGGCGCTTCCAGACCCGGGCGGCTTATCAGCGCTATCTGGACCGGCTCAACCCGGAAAAGCCGCCGCGCTATTCCCGCGCGGTGCTGGAGACCCTGGCCATCATCGCCTATCGCCAGCCGGTGACCCGAGGGGATATAGAAGATATCCGGGGCGTGGCGGTGGCCAGCACCGTGCTGAAGGCACTGGAAGCGCGCGGCTGGATCGAAGCGGTAGGGCAGCGCGAGGTGCCCGGGCACCCCGTCCTTTACGCCACCACCAAGGCCTTCCTGGACGATCTGAATCTGCGCGCCCTGGACGAACTGCCGCCGCTGGAAGAGATGGAGCGGCTGGTGGATCAATCCGGGGTCGCGTACCGATAATCTCACCTGAGAACCGCCGGCACCGCCGGCAGGATACGCCATGAACCCAAAAATCAAGAGCAAACGTCAACCAAGCGGCAAGCCGGCTGCCCCCCGGCGCGCAAGGCCCTCTGGCCCCCGGCTCCCGGCCAAGCCGGACCGCCAAAGCCCGGAACCGGCCCGCGGGAAGGCAGCGGAAAGCCAAGCGGATATTTCCCACAAGCTGCAAAAGATGCTGGCCCATGCGGGCCTGGGGTCGCGGCGGGACATGGAGCAACTGATCGAGGCCGGGCGCGTCACCGTGAACGGCAAGGTGGCAGGGGTGGGGGTGCGGGTCGGCCCGCAAGACGTTGTGCAGGTGGATGGGCGCGTCGTCCGCCTGAGTTTTTCCGGTGACGACACAAAAATACTGCTCTATCATAAACAGGAGGGCGAGATCGTCAGCCGCGACGACCCCCAGCAGCGCGCCGAGGTATTCGAGCGGCTGCCCCCCATCCGCGGCGGCAAGTGGATTGCGATCGGGCGCCTGGATTTCAATACCAGCGGCCTGTTGATCTTCACCAACTCGGGTGATCTGGCGAACCGGCTGATGCATCCCCGGTTCGAGGTGGAAAGGGAGTATGCCGTGAGGATTCTCGGCCAGGTCTCCGATGTCCAGGCCGCCCAGCTCACGGCCGGCATCGAGCTGGAGGACGGCCCGGCCCGGTTCGAGCAGTTGCTGGACCAGGGCGGCGAAGGCAGCAATCACTGGTACCGGGTGGTATTGAAGGAGGGCCGCAAGCGCGAGGTGAGGCGCATGTTCGAGGCCCTGGGTTTTATGGTCAGCCGGCTGATAAGGGTGCGCTTCGGCATCCTCGCTCTGCCCCCGCGGCTCAAGCGAGGGCAGTGGATGGAACTGGACCCGGCGGAGACCGCACGGGTGTTGCAGTGGGCGGGCATTGCCCGGGCGAAACAGAAACAAGGCGCACCGGGCCGTCCTGCCGTTGGAAAGGAGCGATCATGAAGCGTATTTGGGGGTTACTGCCGGCTGTTCTGTTAACCATCGCCGCGCCCTTGTGCTCCGCCCAGCCGCAGGAGGCGATGCCATCGCCCCTGGGCAGCCTTGCCCGCACCGTGGTCAAGCTGCCGCTGGCCAAGAACGTGGGCATGGACGACGCGGTGGAATCCATGAAACTGCGGGCCAACATGCTCAACATGAAGCTGGTGGGGGAACTCCCTCTTTCCAAACAGGTGGCGGCGATGACCGGCAAACCGCAGCGCCGCATGGACATCTACCAGTTCTGCGACCCTTTGACCGCCAAGCAGATGGTGGATTCCAACATCGATTTCGCCGCCTACCTGCCCTGCCGCATCGCCCTCGTGGAGGACGAGCAAGGTCAAGGCTGGCTGGTGATGATGGACCTCAACATACTGATCAACATCGCCAACCTGGACCCGAAGCTCAAGGAAAAGGCCATCGAGGTGCGCGACAAGCTGCAGGACATCATGAAGGCGGGGGCGAACGGGGAGCTGTGAGCGGCGGCCGGCCCCGAAGTCTTGCAGGACCGGCCTTGAGTTCAGGCGAGATCCGCGTCGTTAAAGCGGCTTCTTCTTGGAGTTGGACGAGAGCTTCTGGATCACCCCGGCTGCCCAGTCTTTCCCCCCCAGCCCAAAGGCGATGGCCAGGGCCAGACACAGTGCTCCGAAGGCGATCTGAAACGCCGCGGTGAGCAGCGTGGTGCCGATCTGCAACTGCTCCAGCGCCACGAACACCACGAACAATTGCACCGCGTATTCGGAAAGGGTGCTGATGGTGAGCG
>JAJZUU010000112.1 GCA_021848325.1 Pseudomonadota bacterium
ATTAAGTGTTACACGCGGCGGCGAGGATTCGGGCCCATGGCTAGGCGTAGGTGACGCCGTGTGGTTATTCCACACAAGGAACCTGCAACAACGCCATGGGCCCGAATCCTCGCCGCCCCGGAGGGTTATCCCCAGAAAGCCCGCATGCGGCGTTGCGGCTCGTCAGCGTGGAATAACCACGCCTTCCTCCCCGCGCCTTGCCTGCGGGCTTTCTGGGGGTAACGCATGTAACACTTAATGCTTAACAGGTCCTTAGCGCCTTGTGCCCTTGGCGCACAAAAAAATTGACGATATCGGGAACCAACTTTGCACCGCGGCAGTCATTATTAAGTGAATGGTGTCGCTATTCCCCGCTTCTCCTTCCATGCGGGTAGCCTTTTCTCCCCAAAAGAGAAGGCCTTGCACCCCGGTTTTGGTCCCCTTTAACCGGGGTGTTTTTCTGTCCGGACCCCTCGGGACAGGATTCAGAATCAAGACTCCCCGACTTCCGCTGCCATCCGGGGCGGCCCTTGTGCGCCGCCGACGCGAGCGAGGCGCGCCGCCCTGCTCGGGACGGCGCGCGTCGCCAAGGGCAATTACAGGTGGGCCGCGCTGTGCACCTCGGCCAGAAGACGGCGCCCCGCTTCGATCAGCCGTTGCGCCTGATCTTCGTCAATCGTCTGCCCGTGGAAGCTCGCGCCGTCGAGCAAGGCCTTCATCTCGGCGGCTAAGGCATCGCGACGGCCGGTCCAGGAATCGATCCGGTCTTCCAACTGCCGGTAGACCGCATCTCCGGTGGAAGCGCTGGCAAGCGCCTTGGTGGAGACCGTCAGACTGTCTTGCGCCAGTTGCCCGAACGGCGCGTTGATCTGCTTATATATCCGGGCCAGCCGGATCAGGGTACCCCGGCGGGCACGCAAACCATGGGGCAAGGCCTGCGGCTGCAGGGCCTCCACCAGCACGCGACCGTCGTGGACGTAGGAATCCTGGAGCCCAAGCAGCGCGAGCATGGTGGGACGCACGTCGGTGTGGTCCGACCAGACCCGATCGTCCACCCCTTTCCTGCTCACCCCCGGCCCGACGAATCCGAGCCATGTCTGGGCGATTTCCGGCTGGATGTCGCCGTGGTTCCAGGCATAGGCCGGGTTGATGCAGGTCTTGCAGGTGGAGGCCGGGTAGTCGGTGAGGAAGTAGTTCGGGTCCGCAAACAGCACGAAGGCGGCATTGCGCGCCGGGTCGCCCGTGGTAAACATGTGCAGGGTCTTCATCCCGGCCCGGTCGGCCATGCGCACCATCGGATTGTCGGTCTGGCCGGTGTAGGGGTTCACCGCCGTGAGGGCGGCGATATTGCGCTCGAACTGGCGGGTGAGCGGGTCGGTCTGGGACAGCGGCCCGCTGCCTTTCCCGGCGAGATAGAATGTCGGCGCGTCGTCGCCGTGCACGGTGAAGGCGTTGGGCGCGGCACTGCCCAGGAACTGGGCGGCCAGGGCCGGAAACTGCTCCGCCACCAGGGTGTCGATGTTGGCATTGATCTCGCCGATCTCGTTGGGACCGTAGACGCAAGGGGTGGTCACGCCGTCGCAGTCGCTCTTCCGCGCGCCGACGAAGTGGTCGCCCTCGTCCACCGTGAACACGAACAGGGTGTTCTTCTTGGTGATCCCGTCCTTCGCGAGCCGCTCGAAGAAGGTGGCGAAGGCGTCATCGTAGGCCTTCAGCTGCTGGACGTAGCCCGCCTCGCCGGGGCCGAACGCCTGGTGCGCGTTTCCTGAAGCGCCGTGGAAGTCGTGGGCGTCGGAGATATAGGCGTAGGTCACGGGGACGCCCCTCTCCTGCATCGCGGCGACATAGGCCAGGGAGACCGCGGCCGACATGCCGTCGAAACCGGGGAAGCCGGGCTGGCCGAAGGGGTCGGCGATCGGATTCCCGAGAAGGTCGTTCAGCACCGCACCGCCGGTCAGCACCGGATTGATTTGCTGGGCGCCGAACAGCCCCTTGAAGCCGGCGTAGCCGTTCGGCTCATCCGGCAGGACGTCGTCTTGGCCCGCGGCGCAAAGGGCGGAGCCCTGGGCGCAGTGCACCGCCAGGCCGACGAAATCGGTCTGCGCCAGGGCACGGGCGGCGCTGCCGTACGGCGCGGCGCTCGACGCCTTCGCCTCGTTCCACTGGGGCGAGCCGCTGCCGAACACCTTGGTGACGTCCCCGGTCAGGCCGGTGCCGGTGTTTTCGAGCACGGTGTTGGCCGTCGCAACGGCACCGACATCGCAGCCGGCGCGGGTGAAGGCCACCCAGGGCGCGGGCACGTTCTTGCCGTCAGGCGTGACCATGTTCGGGAGCGTCGGCGTGTTCGCGGCCGAGACCGGGTCGGTCCAATAGCCGAACGAACTCGGGAATGAAAACGCCCCGGTGCTCGACGTGCGCACATAGCTGTTCGACACGGTCTGGCCGTGACGGTCCGGATAGACGCCCGTCAGCGACGACAAGATCCCGCCCGCCGTGTGCGAGATCAGGACCGTGTGATCGTTGGCGAGCAAAGTGCCGTTGTCCTTGATGAAGTTCAGCAGATGGGGCATCTGCTCCAGGTCCGACCTCACGTTGGGGTTGTCGCGCATGAAGTGCGTGTTGTCGAACTGGACATAGATCACGTGCCGGATGGCGCCGCCGGCGGAATCGAGCCGGCAGGCTTGCTCCATTTCCTTGTGCTTCGATCCTTCGTCGGCGAACACGGGCCTGCCGGCCAGCAGGAACGCCCCCAACATCAGGCACGGCACGGCGCGCGCAGCGCCATCGATCGGATTTTTAGGGCGGTATCGAACCGCAGAACTCCTTGGCGCAAACATATCCCCTCCACTATCCAAGACCCGAGGAACGGCCCGAATTCGGCCGCCGACAGTCGCTAAATTTAGGGGGCGCCGATGACGAAACCGTGTTACCGGGATAAATTTTAGATGACAGGGGACCACTGATCCCTGCCCACCGTTGCCGGAGCCGCCTCTCGACATCCCCAATTCCGTCTGTGAAAATCTCCCGGGAACCCCTGTTACGGACCAAAGCTTTCCGGCTTCCCATCGAGTCGGCGGCCCGGGTACTCGGTCTAAAACCACGGCACGGAAGCCACTTTAACCTGGAAATGGTAGTTGACCGCTCCATTGAGGTTTCAGCATCATGCTTCTGATTTACTTTGATCTGCGCGGCTGGAGAAAAAATCCGGATCGCCTCTTAGGCGTCGAGAAACAATAACTTGGACATTTGCCGTGACTGCTTTGCGCACAGGCCACGAAGCAAGACGCGCCGTTGTGTCATTCACCCCGAGCGGCGTCACGGACCTGCTGCTGATGCTCTCGTGGATCTGCAGCACCATCTGGCTCGGCATCAGCAGCAGGTCCGTGACGCCGCCCGGGCATTCCGGGGCGTCCAGCAGGGCCAGCGCCTCTTCCGCAATCCGCCGGGCCGTATCCGGGAAGCCCAGCAGGGGCAGTTGTTCCAGCCCCCCTGGCGGCCGCTTCCGGCCCCGCCGCCGGTCCGTCTCTGGGTCTGTGCGCCTTCGTTGGCCACGGCCAGCAGGCCGGGGCTGACATAGTCGAAACGCTGCGCCATGTGCGCCCCGCTGGCGTTGACGAGCAGGGTCTGCGAGCGGCGGTGGTGGAGGTGCGCCTCCCAGTCCACGATGCGCCCGTCTATCTTGAGGGTGGCGCAGGCGCCTTGCAGCAGCGCGATCTTGTCCGCCAGGCTCATCGACTCCCAGGGCCGGGCCGTCACCGTCGCGTATTCGCCCCGGTGATCGGGCATCGGCAGGTCGGATGCGGGCACCAGCCCGATGTCGGCCGTCGCCCGCGCCCAGTCGCGGGCGCGGCGGCCGCCTGCGCCAGGCCGGAGGGGCTCAGGTCCCCGCTGGCGGCATAACCGATCCCGCCGCCATCGGCCACGGTGACGAAGGCCCCGCGACGCAGGCCGGTGCGCAGGGGCTGCAGCACGTCCCGACGCACCCTGATCCCCTCGCTTTGCTCGTCCACCAGGCGGACGGCCCGGTGATCCACTGCGGGTGCGGCCTTGGCAAAGGCCTTGGCGATATCTTCCAGCATGCTCTGGCTCAAGGGGAAACTCCGGGTGGGTTACGATCGGCGCTCAGCCCGTATTTTACCCCGGTCTCGCGTCGCCCTGCGCCGGAATTTCCGCTTCCCCCACCCCGGGAAGGCCGCCGTTGCCGCCGTTGCCACCGTGGGCGCCCTGGCGCAGGATTTCACGGACGGACAAAAAGATATTGAACCTATTTTCGGTTGGACCCTCTAATAGTTATCTGTAGGATTCAAGTGGTAAATGCGGTATCCTGTTTGGCCCGCCTCTTTCTTGATTTCGATAGACGCGGGCGATTGCCCATCACTTCAACTCAATTTTTGGAAAATACACAATGGCAACAGGTACTGTTAAATGGTTCAACGACGCGAAAGGCTTCGGATTCATCACCCCGGACGCCGGCGGCGAGGACCTATTCGTGCACTTCTCCGCAATTCAGGGAAGCGGCTTCAAAACGCTTACGGAAAACCAGAAGGTCAGCTTTGACGTAACCACTGGTCCTAAAGGAAAACAGGCAGCGAACATTCAGGCCTCGTAAGCACCCTGGATGCAAACCGAAAAACCCCGGCAAGCCGGGGTTTTTTTACGAGTACCCGGAATCTGGTGTTGAAAACGGAATGTCGGATGCGGTATTGATCCTAGCCCGGATATTTTACCGGCTGCGCAAAGCCAATAGCCGTAGCTATTGGCGCGAAGCAGGGGCGCAAAGGCGCAGCATACGATCTTTCATGCCCGTCAGGGCATAGAAAGTCGGAGTTGGGGGGCAAGTCGGCCGCCAGCACCCGCGAAGGCCGACGGTACAGATTGGATTGTCGGTAAAACTGTCTCCATGCCTTGTTTTCTGCGCCTTCCGATAAATTTTCGGGCCGGTCTGGTGAAATATCCGGGCTAGGAGCCTGTCGGACTTGAAGAATCGAAGCGAAA
>JAJZUU010000113.1 GCA_021848325.1 Pseudomonadota bacterium
GGCGAAAGGGCACGGAATGCCCGTGAAATGACGGATCGAGACGCTAAAAGTGATTAAAAAGTGTGCGAATTTGGCTCGGGGCGGTCAAGCCACGCTCCGCGCGGCTTCAAGTCCGACAGGCTGCTAGGTTCAATTGCCATTTCGCCGAACGCGCCCGTCGGTCACGGGCCACCTTACCCACCAGCAGAAGTAAAGGCCGCCGGATTGAGGGGCCATATGATGGGTGTTCTTGAGAATGCCGCCTGAGATCGGCTTCAGAACGTGGCAATTTGGCGGAGAAGGCGGGATTCGAACCCGCGTTGGGATATTATCCCAAACACGCTTTCCAGGCGTGCACCTTAAGCCACTCGGTCACCTCTCCGAAAGGTTGTGAAGAATAAACCAGAAGCGGGTTCGAGGCAACCTTTTACGGCCCTCGCCCTCCACTCGCTTCCGGGCATGGGCGAAGCCGGGAACAGCCCCCCCGGCCACAGGCGAGCGGCGCAA
Source organism: Pseudomonadota bacterium (assembly GCA_021848325.1). Classification (GTDB taxonomy): domain Bacteria; phylum Pseudomonadota; class Gammaproteobacteria; order Burkholderiales; family JAJZUU01; genus JAJZUU01. Next base: position 487 of record JAJZUU010000113.1, read on the forward strand.
GTGGCATCCCGGCTGCCGGAACGCCTCACGCGGGGCCTTTTCCATGCGCGTCTTGGGCTTGCCGGGGCACTCCCTCGCGACCGCCGCGAGGATGAAGCACTCGTTCCCCCCTGCAAGGGCCGGTATTTCACGCCCTGGAGCGGGGTTGCCGGCACCGCTGCTCTCCCGCCAATCACAAAACCGACCCATCCCCCACATTCCACGCGTAGGTCACCTCGGCGCAGTTACCGCAACCGCGGTAGACGAGTCGTTCGCACAGCGACTCGATGAGCGGTATGCCGCGCCCGTGATAGGCGGTATTCGCCTCGGTTGCGGATGCCTTGCGGCGATAGGGAAAACCGCGCCCGCTATCCTCCACCCGGATGATCAGACGCCCGCCCGGGCCGGTTGCCGCGTGCTCCAGATCGATCCTGATCCATCCCTCGGTGAGGGCGGCGAGCTTGCGCCCGCGCTGACGGTAATACTCGTCGAAACCCTCCGGGTTGCACTTCAACGAGGAGTCGAGACCGAGCACGCCATGGTCCAGGGCATTGGAAAAGAGCTCGGCCAGGATCACGTAGATGTTGTGCTTGTGCTGGTGCAGCCCCTGGACTTCCATCAGGGACTGCACCAGGATGGGCAGCGGATCGATGCGGCTCAAGGTCTCCGGGCCGAATTCGACCCCCATTTTCCAACTGGTGGCAGGCCGGGCGTGCCGCGGCTTCACGGATTCCGCCGGGATATCCCTGGCGAAATCGCCTTGGCAAGCGATTTCGATGAGGGTGACGTCGTCGCTCTGCTGCCCGCCTTCGACGAAGGCGGAGAGCTGCCCTGTGATTTCCTCGAATATGGCGTCCGCTTGTGCAGGCTCGTTCAGGCACTGTTCCAGCCGCTGCTGACCGAACATCTCGCCTTGCGGATTGCGTGCCTCGACCACCCCGTCGGTATAAAGAACAACGCGGTCGCCCGGATCTGCCGTTACCGTCTCCAGGGTCGGTTCCAGCGTGTCGCTGTCCACCAGTCCCAGGGGAAAATGGCGGGAAGCGAAGCGGTGCCTTATGCCGCCCTGCGCCTTGCCATAGAGAAGCACCTCGGGGATGCCGCCGTTCCACACCGAAAGACGCCTGGTGGCGTAGTCGACCTCCACCAGGCACGCCGCCAGGAACAATCCCTTGGGCAGGATCAATCCGAGCTTGTAGTTGATCTCTGGGGCGATTTCGGCGATGGAAAAACCTTTCGCCGTCATACCGTAGAAGATGTCGGAAACCGGGATGGTGCCCACCGCTGCGGAAAGGCCGTGGCCGGTAAAGTCTCCCAGCATGAGGTTCAGCGCACCCGACGGGCGGTAGGCCGCCAGCGCCAGATCGCCGTTGAACATCGCCTGGGGTGAGAGCAGGTACCTGATGTTGGGCGCATGCAGGGCACTGGAGTGCGTGAGCTTGGCGACCACCCCTTCCGCCACCTCGTATTCCCGTTGCCGCAGGCGGTCGTGCTCGGCGAGCGTGTCCCGCTGCGCCCGCACGGTCTGGTACAGTTGGCGCAGATGGCGGAAGGCGTCCACCTTCGCCTTGATGATCACGTGGTTGTAAGGCTTGCTCAGAAAGTCGTTGCCGCCGTATTCCACGCACTTGGCCAGGGACTGGTCGTCGCGCAGGGCAGTGACGAAGATCACGGGGACGAAATCGTCTCCGGCCAGTTTCTTGATCCTGCGGGTCGCCTCGTAGCCGTCCATGACCGGCATCATGATATCCATCAACACCATGTCCGGCTGTTCCCGCTGGAACGCAGCCACCGCTTGCGCCCCATCCCCCGCGGCAACCACGCGGTGCCCCTGCTTTTCCAGGATGGCTTGCAGCACCATGCGGTTGGCTTCCGCGTCATCCACCACCAGCACCTTCAGCGGCACCTCGGCCTGCACGGAAGGATGAGGCTGATTGCTTCGATTGATTTCAGGCAATTACCTCTCCCGCCGTCGGCTAGTCGATCTTGAACAGCCGGTGGAACTGGAGCATGGCCAGGGTCTTCTTGATGGCCGGATTGCTGTTGACGATGCTGATATCGGCATGATCGCCGCCGGCGCTGTCGCGCAACACCATGAGCATGCCGCACGCCGCGCTGTCGATGTATTCCGTGGCGCCGAGGTCGATCACGAATCTCGCCGCTTCCGGGCACGATTCGTAGGCCTGCCTGAACTCCTGGTGGAGGCTGAAATCGAACCGGCCGTGGATCTTGATGGTAACGGCCTTGCCGTCCGCCGAGACTTGTTTGGTAAGTCGCATGCTGGTTGCTCCATGTTTCCAAATGACTCCATCATCCGCAGGCCGGCGACGCGCCGCGGACCCGTATCGGTGTCTCAGAACAGTTCGATGTCCCCTTCGTCCATGGATTGCTGAGCCACGGGTTTATGCTTTTTCGCCGCCAGGGCCTGCCGGCGGGCGGCGAAATCGTCCCGCACCGACGCCAGTTGCGTTCCCGTTTCGTCGGCCGTGCTCACCTGGGCACGGACAGTACTCGCTATTTCGCCGACCTCTTCCAGGGTCCGCTGGGTGTAGACCACCAATTGATTGAGCAGGTCTTCGAACTGAAGGGATTTCACCGCCAACCCGACGCTCTTGCTGATTTCGTCCGTCACCAGGGAAATCTGTCCCAGTCCGTCGGACATCTGCTCATCCATGGCCGTGAGTTCGGACAACATATTATCGGCCCGCTCTTTGGCGGAAAGATAAACATTCATGTCCTTCGCGGCCATTTCGAATATGATGGCGCGCGCTTCCGAAATGGTTCCCTTCGTCTTCTCCATCTGGTCGCGGATCTGGTCGTTGAAGGCCCTGGAATGGACCGACAGCTTGCGTACCTCGTCCGCCACTACCGCAAACCCCCTCCCCGCCTCACCGGCCCGCGCCGCCTCGATCGCCGCATTGAGCGCCAGCAGATTGGTCTGGTCGGCTATCGTCTTGACGGTGTCGAGCAGGCTGAACACCTGTTCCATCTGCCCTACCATATCGTCAATTTTGTGCACGATCTGAATGCTCTGCTTGCTGACGCCCACCAGCAAGTCGATGAAGAACTGCAGGATCGAACTGGTTTCCCGGTAGAACTGCCGGACAGTGGCGCCATTTTTGCCGCCTTCGGCCACGCCGCTGTCCGACACCCGGTCCACCAGCGACAGCACAAGGCGTTGCTGCTGCACGCTGAGGCTATGCAGGCCGTTGAAGCTTTCATTCAACCCGGCCACCGCATCGCGCAACACGCCGCGCGCCTGATCGAGGTCGGCACGAGTTGAATCCAACTCCTGTTGCACCATCCCCCCCACATCGCCGACAATGCCGCGCAACTCGCTATCCACCCGAACAAGGTCGGCCCTGGCCGAATCGCGGTTCTCCATCAGCCGCAAGGTGCTCCTCGCCGAGCGTACCGCCGCTAGCCACCATGTCAGGACCGCCGCGCCCAGCATGAGGGACGCCCAGCCAGGCCACAGCAACGAGACCGCCAACGCCGTCAGGCTGACCCCCAGTGCCGGCCAGTGTTCCTTCGTTGCAAAGGTAAACGGATTCTCTTTCATCAATCAACCTTATGTCAGTGCCGCTCGGCCGTCCCGCTGTCCGCCAGACGTGGGGCCACGGCCATTTGCTCAAGCAGCGCACGCATTTGTTCGAATTCGGTCGACTTGTCGAAGAAGTAGTCCGCGCCTTCCTGCAGGCACTTGAACCGGTATTGGGGATAAGTATAGTTGGTGAGCATTATCACCTTGGTGAGCCGGCTCTCCTTTCTGATGGCCTTCAGGGCGGTTATGCCATCGCCGTCTTCCAACTGGATGTCCAGGATCACCACCTCCGGCCTGAGCCGGCGGTGGCTTTCGACGGCTACCCCCACGCTCCTGGCCTCCCCGGCCACCACCATTCCGGTTATTCCCGAGATCATCGTGACCAGACGTTCACGAAGGATATCCGAATCATCCACCACGAGCACTTTCATTGGGCTTCCAGAAAGCTGTTTCATGGCTGACAGATTGCCCGCAAAAGGACAAAAGAAATATCAGCGCTTACTGATTTTTTCTGTAAGAACTTTGAGCGCCCTTGTAGGGAAATCCTTAGGACCTGTTAAGCATTAAGTGTTACACGCGTTACCCCCAGAAAGCCCGCAGGCAAGGCGCGGGGAGGAAGGCGTGGTTATTCCACGCTGACGAGCCGCAACGCCGCATGCGGGCTTTCTGGGGGATAACCCTCCGGGGCGGTGAGGATTCGGG
>JAJZUU010000047.1 GCA_021848325.1 Pseudomonadota bacterium
CGTCACGTACCAAACTCCATCAGAACGCTTCGCCACGCAGTCGCACGAGCGATCGCCAACCGGCTTCCTCGCTGCCCTTGCTGCGGCGTGGCCGTCAGGCATGATCGCTTTTAATAACACAGTCCAAATAGGTGTCCGGCTCGATAAGGCTCAACTGCTCCATGACCTGAAAGCCGTTCAGGTGGGGCATGTTGATGTCCAGCAGTACCAGGTCGAAATGGTGCCGGGCATACAGTTCCGCCACTTCCCGCGGCTCGGTGGTGCCGTGGACCTCGCGGTAGCCCGCGCCCTTGAGCATCCTTTCCAGCAGCCGCACGTTGGGGACCTGATCGTCGACGATCAGGATCTTCGCCCCGGTGAGTTGATCGTTGATCGTCATGTCACGTCCCCGCGCTTTCGTGTTGTGCCGGCACCCGGCCGGCAGGTTGGATATCGTCCAGGATATCATCAAGGGTCCGCAGGAAGCGGTCGATGCGGATCGGCTTCGTGAGGTAGCGCAGGAAGCCCGCCGCCAGGCCCCTTTCCACATCCTTCGGCATGGCGCTGGCGCTCAGGGCGATCACCGGGATCTCTGCCGTTTCCGGGTACAGTCTCAGCCTGGCCCGGGCTTCGAAACCGTCCATGCCGGGCAGGTTGATGTCCAGGATAATGAGGTCCGGGCGCTGGGCGCGCGCCATTTCCAGGCCCAGATCGGCACTATGGGTGCTGATCAGCCGAAGATCCGGGCGGCGGGCCAGAAGCTGAGCCACCAGTTTCAGGTTGGCCGGGTTATCTTCCACGTAGAGCACGGTGCGTTGCGGCAATGCCTCTTGCCCGGGGGTGGCCGGGCGCGCCGCCCGGGCCTCGTCGGGCAGGTGCGCCTCGGCGCCCAGACCGAGGTCGATCCAGAAGGTACTGCCCGTGCCGGGGGCGCTTTCCACGCCGATCCCTCCTCCCATGAGCTCCATCAGGTGCCGGACGATGGTGAGCCCGATGCCGCAGCCCTCCACCTCCGAACGCTCGGCCCCAAGCCGGTTGAAGGGCTCGAACAGCCGGCCCTGCTGCGCCTCGGTCAGCCCGATGCCGGTGTCCGCAACCTTCAGCCGCACCCGGTCCTCCGCCGGGAACTCCAGCACAAGGGAAATGGAGCCCCCATCGCGGTTATACTTGACCGCGTTGGTGAGCAGGTTGAGGAGCACCTGCTTGAGTCGCGTGCGGTCCGCGTGCACCAGGCAGGACACCGCGTCCCCGGTCTGTTCGTGCAGCGCAATGCCGCGCCTCTCCGCCAGGGGGGTGATGTGGGCGCGGCATTCGTCCAGCACCTCCACCAGGTTCACGTTTTCGAGGGACAGCTCGATGCGCCCGGCCTCGATCCTGGCCAGGTCCAGCACCTCGTTGATGAGTTGCAGCAGGTGCCAGCCGGCCTTGAGTATCTGCTGCACGCTGTCCTCCTGCGGCTTCGCGAGCGGGGCTCCGGGGTCCGATTCCAGCAGTTGGGCGAAGCCCAGGATCACGTTCATCGGGGTGCGCAGCTCGTGGCTCATGCGCGAGAGGAATTCGGACTTGGCCCGGTTCGTCCGCTCCGCCTCGTCCCTGGCCCGGATCAGATCGTCTTCCGCCAGCTTGCGCCGGGTGACGTCCTGCACCACCCCCAGCATGTGCGACGGCCTGCCTCGTCCGTCCCGCGACACGCCGCCGCGCCCGTGCAGCCAGCGCACCGTGCCGTCCGGCCACAGCACCCGGTGCTCGATGTCGTAGGCGGCGCCCCGCTCCACGCAGGCGCGGACCGCGTCAGCCACGATCTGCCGGTCGTCCGGGTGCACCGCGTTCAGGAAGCTCTCGTAGGTGGTCTCCAGATCGCCGGCCGGGCCGCCGAACAGGGGCGCGATGCGTTCCGACCAGTGCAGCTCCCCGGTGGCGATGTTCCAGTCCCAGGTCCCCACGTCGGCGTAGAGTTGGGCCAGGCGCACACGCTCCCTGCTCTCGTCCTGCGCAAACTTCTGCCTTTCCAGCTCGCGCAGGGTGGAGAGGGCCCGGGAAGAGAGGCGGGCCAGGCTCCTGGCCCGCTTCACGCGCGGCCTGACCGTGGCCAGCAGGCGCCGGGGTTTGACCGGCTTGGTCAGGCATTCGTCCCCGTCGAGGTTCGGGGCCGTCGGCTGCCACTCCGCGCTGGCCTCGGTGGACAGGAACACGATGGGAATGTGGGCGTAACGGTCCTGCTGGCGGATGGTGGCGGCCAGTTCCAGGCCGCTGCATCCGGGCAGATGGACATCCATCAGGATCAGCTCCGGGCGGAAGCTGTCCAGGGCCTCCGCCGCCCGGAACGCGTCGCCGGCCACCTGCGCCGCCATGCCGGCGTGCTCCAGATGGAAGCGGTATATGGAGGCGAGCTCGGGATCGTCCTCCACGATCAGGATGCGGTAGGGTTCCGGCTGAATGCCCTCGGTCAACTCCCCGATGGTCGCGATCAGCCGCTCTGCGTCCACGGGCGTGGTGAAATAATGGGTGCCGCCCGCCCGCACGGCGGCCAGCCGCGCCGCGAATTCGCCCCGCCCTGAAATGAACAGGATGGGGACGGGCTGGCCGTTGCCGGTATTGAACTCCCGGATCGCCCGGGTGCCGCCAAACTCCAAATCCGCGACCAGGGCGACGGGCCGGGCCTCCGCCAGCGCGGGCCGCAACGCTTCCAGGCGATCGAAGGTCCGCACCGCGTATCCCGCCTGCTCGATCCGGGCGGACAATTCCCGCGCCAGGGGCGCATCCTCCACCGCCAGAAAAACCAGCTTTTCCGGGCGCAGCGGTGCCGCATCCGGCTCGTCGAGGGGTTCCGGATACCCTTCCGCCGCGCATTCGGGGGAACCGTTTATTGCCATGGTCACCCCGGTGAGGTAGGCGTTGATCTGTTCCTCCCGGGTGGGGCTCAAGGGGGACGCCTCGTCCATGACCGCCTTGAGGAACAACTCCAGCCTGTGGGCGGCCTGGCTCAGGGCATCGCACCCGAAGGTCCCGCCGGAAGCCGCCAGGCCGTGAACCAATCCGTGCAGTCTGCCCAAGGCCTGTTCCCGGTCCTCCGAAACCAGGGCCTGGTTCCACGCCCGCTTGACCTCCCGCAGGCGCTGCGGCAGTTGGCGCCGGTATTCACGCGCGAACGCTTCCAGTCGCTCGCGGAACTGCTGCCCGGCCTCACCCATGGCGGTGGCCCCGGATGTCTTTCGCGGTGGCGATCGCCCGGCGGGAAACGCGGCCCAAAGTAGACCCCGCCGAGTGGTTGAAGGGCTCGATCCCGCCCATCCCGTTGATCGGGGAGATGCGCCGGAGCCGGTCACCGGGACCGGCCCGCAGCCGCGGCTCGTTCTCGTTCGGCTCGAAGCCCCTTACGTGCCGTATCACGATATTTCCTCACAATTGCGGGCGAAGCGGGGCGGTAAGCAAGGGCCGGCGCGGCGCCGTCTCCCATTCGCAGCGGATGACAACGCCGGGTCGTTCCGGGAACCGCCCACCGTTATCAGGATGCCCCAAAGAGGGCGCAAAAAATATCAGCACTCACTGATTTTTCATGTAGGAAATTTGAGGCCCGGTTAGGAAAATCCCTACAAAGGGTGGCCTCGCTGCGCCCTAACGCCGGTCTGGGGCGGATCTACGGCAGCTCGCTCAACGACCAGTACATGTCCAGGGTGGCCACCGCATGCATGAAGTCGTCAAGCTTTACCGGCTTGAGTATGTAGCCCGCAACGTTCAGATTATAGGCCGCGACCTTGTCGCGTTCTTCGTTGGAGGTCGTCAGCACGATGACGATCAGCGCCTTCAAGTCTGGGTCAGCCCGGAGCCGCTGGAGAAACTCGATTCCGTTCATTCTGGGCATATTGAGGTCCAGCAGAACGATCTTTGGAAACGGATTCGGTTTCTCCCGGCCCTCTCCCCGCAGCATCGCCAGGGCCTCGAGCCCGTTGTGGGCGACAAACAGGGGATTGCTGATATGGTTCTTCTTGAATGCCCGCTCCAGGTTCATGACATCCACTTCGTCGTCTTCGACCAGCAGGATGCCGATCAGGCCGTCTTTCATCATCTCTCCCTCAGGGCTCGTTGGTGAATAACTTGGACAAGCAATCGTCAACCGGCCCTGCGCTGTTTGGGCCAGGTAAAACGGAATGCCGCGCCTTCGCCCGGCTGCGATTCCACGGTGATGGCTCCGCCGCGCCCCTCGATGATCTTCTTGACGATGGTGAGCCCGATGCCGGTGCTTTCCACCTTGTCGCGAGCCTCCAGCGTCTGAAAGATGGCGAATATCTTCTCGTGGTATTCCGGCGCGATTCCCGGCCCGTCGTCGGCCACCACGAACTCCCAGAAATCCCCTGCGTCGCCCGCCGATACCCACACATTCCCGTCGGGGCGATGGTGGTACTTGACGGCGTTGCCGATCAGATTGGCGAACACCTGCTGCAGCTCGATGCGGGATGCCTCGAGGGTCGGCATGTCCGGGTCTACCCGGATCGTGAACCCGGGCGGCGGCGCCAGGCTGTCCAGCACTTCGCCGGGCAATGCCCCGGTGTCGACCGGCTCCGTATCCACATCTACCCGGCCGATGCGCGAATACTGCAGGATGCCCTCGATCAGCGCCTCCATGCGGTGGACGCGGCCGCGCAACAGGTCCATTTGCTTGCGGATGCCGGCGTCCAGCCCGTCGCCCAGGTCCTCTTCGATCCACTTGGAAAGATTGGCGATGGCACGCAGCGGCGCCTTGAGATCGTGGGATGCCACGTAGGCGAACTGGTCGAGCTCCTGGTTGGTGCGCCACAGATCGACCGCATAACGCTGCAGGTGGGCGGCGGAATCGGCCAGTTGTTGCTCGGTGCGCTTGCGCTCGGTGACGTCGCGCACCACCCCGATGAACAGTTCCTGGGACGGCAGGTTTACGCGGCTGGCGGTCAGTTCCATGGCGAACACCGAGCCGTCCCTGCGGCGCCCCGCCATTTCCCGCGAGCCGGTGCCCGCAATGGATGCGCCGCGGGAGGGGCGCGCCGTCGTGTACTGGCGACACGCCTCCAGGTCGACGCCCGGCATCAGGAGCGCAATGTCGCGGCCGATGATCTCCTGCGCCGCCTGGCCGAATATTTTCTCCGCGGCGGTGTTCAAGGATTCCACGATCCCGGCGCTGTCGAAGGTGATGATGCCATCGCCCGCGGCCTCCACGATGGCCCGGCAGCGGGTTTCGCTGGCCGTCAGCGCGGCGGTGCGCTCCCGCACCCTTTGCTCGAGCAGGTCCTTCCGCTCTTCCAACTGGCGATGGGCCGCCTTGAGCGCCTCCAGCTCCTGGTTCAGCGCCGCAAAGCGGTTGCCGCCGCCCGATTTCGGCTTGCAGCGCAACAGGACGTAGCCTTCGCTCCGCCCCGGGTCCGGAAGCACCGCGGCGCCCTCGGCATGGCAGGGGACCGTGCCCTGGTCGGCGGTACGCCAGTTCAAAGACCCCTTGACCATCTGCCCGCTTCTCGAGCAATTTTCCAGATATCGCGCCACTTTTTCCCGGGGATCCGTAACCAGGGCGGTGAGGGACTGCCCGCAGAGCGCCGCCTGGCGCAGCCCCAGCATCCTGGATGCCGCCGGATTGGCGGCGGCGATGGCCCCGTCTTCCGCCACCAGATAGACCGCCTCCGGAAGGGGGCGCGCAAACCGGATCAAACCCTCGGGCGCCATGTCAGCCGGCCTTGCCGAAGTATTCGCGGCCTTCGGCCTCCTCGGCCTCCGGCGTGCGTTTCAGGTAGACCGCCACCCGGCATCCCGGGTCGTCCCGGGCAATGGTCTGTTGCAACTCCACCTTGGCATAACCCAGGTTGTCTGCGGCAATGCCGCCGAACACGTTGGAGGTCATCATGCACATGGAGGTCCGCCCGATCACCTTGTCGCCGAACGGGCAAGCCCGATTTCCCAGCACGATCTTCGCGTCGTCCTGTTCGATCACGTAGAAATCGCCCTTGATGCGGGCCTTCAGGTCGACCAGGATGTCCGCCACCTGCTGGCGGGTGAAGCGCTGGGTAGCGAGGGCGTCCTGGTAGCTGCGGTTGATCCAGTCGCCAATATTCTGACCGACGACGCTGATAAAACCCGAGGCCTCCTCAAGCCCGACCACATCCTCCAGGGTCCCCGAGAGTTCCCGGATCAGGCTGCGCAAAAACAGGTCGCGTTCCAAAGGCAACTCGGCGGCGCCGATTGCGATGTCGATGTCCGTATCGTGGATCATGGCCTCACCTCCGCCTGTGAATGGTTGCGTCGGTTGTTTCCCCGAGTTGTCGTACTAGGAGCCTGTCGGACTTAAAGGAAATCGGCTGCAAATCCGCCTGACCGGTCCATATTTCGCCGCTTTTTTGGTCAATAGAACGACTATTGACCTGCAAAATCGACAAAATCTGTCCTCGACCAGCCGAATTTTGCGAGCAGCCGCTACGCGGCTTGCCTGCCTGACCCGCTTCGCTTCGATTCTTCAAGTCCGACAGGCTCCTAGCCTGCCTCGCTCTCCGTTGCGCGCTCCACCGGCAACCAGACCCGGAAGGCGGCGCCGTGGCCCAACTCGCTGCGGGCCTCGATCCGCCCGCCGTGTTTGTCCACGATCCCGCAGGACAGGGACAGGCCGAGGCCGGTACCCTTGCCCACCGGTTTGGTGGTGAAGAACGGCTCGAAGATGCGTTTCAGGTGCTCGGGCGCAATCCCCTTGCCGGTGTCGCCGATCTCCACCCACACCCATCCCTCGCCCTCGGTACCGGTCCGAATGGTGATGACTCCGCGCTCTTCGATCGCATGGGCGGCGTTGACCAACAGGTTCATGAACACCTGATTGAGCTGCGACGCATTGCACTCCACCTGCGGCAGCTCCCCGTACTCCTTCACCACGTCCGCCTTGTACTTGATCTCGTTTTGCACGATATTCAGCGTGCTGTTCAGCCCCTGATGCAGGTCCGCCCACTGCCATTCGGCCTCATTCACGTGGGAAAAATCCTTCAGGTCCTGGACGATCTGCTTGACGCGCCTGACCCCATCCTGAGACTCGTCGAGCAAGGCATTAAGGTCACCCTTGAGGTAGTCCAGGTCGATCTGCTTTTTCAGGGCGTGGATTCCGTCGAGGACGCCGGAGTCCGCCAGTTTCGACTCGGCCTGTTCATAGGCCTCGATCACCTTGAACAAGTCCGCCACGTATTGTCTCAAGGTGCCGATGTTGGAGTGGACGTAGCCTACCGGGTTGTTGATCTCGTGCGCCACCCCGGCCGCCAGTTGGCCGATGGACGCCATTTTCTCGGATTGCAGCAACTGGTGCTGGGCCTCCTTGAGCTTGACGATGAGAATCTTCTGCTCTTGTTCCGCCCGCTTGCGCTCCAGGTCGGCGTGATAGACCCGCGCTACGTGCTGTATGGTCCGCCACAACATATCGGGCGTGATCGCGCCCTTGGGAAGGTAGTCCGAAGCGCCGGCCTTCATGACCTCCACCGCCAGGCATTCGTCGCCATGTCCGGTCAGCACGACGATGGGGCCGTCCACGCCGGCGGCGCGAAGGCTCACCAGCACCGACAAGCCGTCGCCGTCGGGGAGCAGATAATCCAGGAAAATGCAGTCGAAGGGGCGCTCCCGGGCAGCCCGGATGCCCTCCCGCGCACTTCCGGCCTCGCAGAAATCGATGTCGGCCTTGCTCGACGCGAGCGCGCGGCTGACCATCATCCTGTCCACTTCGTCATCGTCGATGATGAGCACCGTTAGACCCTTATCCGTCATGCCTGCCTCCCGGGGCAATATTTCGGGAACGGGAATACCTCTCTGTGCGGTGGCTCCCCGAACCGGCTGCGAATCATTGCGGCCCCAGCACCCGCAGGACCTCTTCGACCGTGGTCAAGCCGCGGCTGACCTTGTCGCGGGCGTCCTCGAGCAGGGAAGCCGTGCCCGCCTGCCGGGCCGCTTTGGTGATCTCCAGAACGCTGGCGCCGCTGGCGATCATGTGGCGCATCTGTTCGTCCGGGACAAGGACTTCATACAGTCCGGCACGGCCGCGGTAGCCGCTGCCGTGGCAGCTCGCGCAGCCGCTCCCGCTGAAGGAGGCGATTCCTTGCGCCGCAAACAGCGGCCCCAGCCGGGCCATCAGCTCCGGCTTGGCCGCCACCGGCTCGCGGCAGTTGTCGCAGATCTTCCTGACCAGCCGCTGCGCGACGATGCCTTCCAGCGCCGTGGCCACCACGTAGGGTTTCAACCCCAGATCGAACAGGCGCGAGAGGGTCGCCACCGCCGAGTTGGTATGCAGCGTGGAGAACACCAGGTGGCCGGTGAGGGCCGCATGAAAGGCCACTTCCGCTGTTTCGTGGTCGCGTATCTCGCCCAGCAGGATGACGTCCGGGTCCTGGCGCAGGATGGAGCGCAGCACCACCGGGAAGGTCAGGCCGATTTTCTCCCGGATCAATACCTGCCCTGCCGCATCCATGTAGTACTCGACCGGGTCTTCGATGGTGACGTAATTCTTGGAAGGCGTGGCGTTATGCTGCAGCAGCGCGTAGAGGGTGGTGGTCTTGCCGCTGCCGGTGGGGCCGGTGGTCAGGATGATGCCCTGGGGCTTGTCGACCAAGGTGAGGATTCGCGTTAGATCGCGCTCGGAAAAGCCCAGGCCGTCCAGGCTGAGAATGGCGGAGTTGCGGTCCAGAATACGCATTACCACCTTCTCTCCGTTGATGGTGGGCAGGGTGGAAATACGCAAGTCCACGATGCGCATGGGCGTCTTGACCGTGATACGCCCGTCCTGGGGCCGGCGCCGTTCGCTGATGTCCAGTTCCGACATCACCTTCAGCCGGGACACCAGGGACTGATGCAACTGGTGAGGGATGTGGATCTTGTCCAGCAGCACGCCGTCGATCCGGTAGCGCACCACCACGCTCTTGGTGCGCGGGTGGATGTGAATGTCGCTGGCGCCGAGGCGAATCGCCTCCAGGATGACGGCGTTGACCAGGCGGATCGCGGGAGGTTCGTCGGTGCCCCGCAGCAGTTCCTCCAAGGGCTGGTCGTCTGCGTCCTCAATCACGACCTCGATCCCTTCGTAGGGGTCGGAGCCTGCGACCAGGGTCTCCAGTTCCTTGAAATCCACCGCGCCGCCGCCGTAAGCCTCGGCAATCTTGGCCTTGATCGACGCCACGTCGGCCATCACCGCCTGAATCTCCAGGCCGGAAACGAAGCGCAAGTCGTCGACCAAGCCCATGTCCATGGGATCGGCCACGGCCAGCATCAGCCGCCGCCCCTCCAGCTTGAGCGGCACCACCAACTGGCGTTCGCAGAAGCTCTGCGGGACCAGGGAGACGGCCGCCGGGTCGACCTGGAACTCGGCCAGCGACACTTCCTCGACCAGCAACTCCTTGCGCAGGATATCGCGGATATCTTTCTCGGCCACCCAGTCCCGCTCCAGCAGCAGCTTGATAATCGGTTCCCTGTGAGTCTGTTGCAGCCGATGCAGTTCCTGCACCTGCTGGCTGTTCAGCAAGTTGCGCTTGTTGAGCATGATCGCGAGTTGGCTGCGGTTGGTGACCGTAAGTTTGGCCAGCGCGGATATCTCTTTGCTCTTTTGCGCATTCTCCTTCTGCAGCGTCCGGTTCTTCTGGATCAGATCGTGCTGTTCCAGGGCGAGCGCCACCGTCAGGCGCAGGTCGTCGTCGTTCCAGGGCTTGAGGATAAACTTGTATACCGCCCCTTCGTTGATGGCCCCCATCACCGCCCCGGTGTTGGCGTGGCCGGTGAGCATGATGCGGATCATGTCCGGCTGGACGGCCTTCGCCTGTTTCAGCAGCTCGGCGCCGTCCATGCCGGGCATCATGTAGTCGGAGATCATCAGGTGAAAGGAACCGGCACGGATCTGCTCCAGGGCCTGCTGGGCGTTCGCCGCCAGATCGACCTGGTAGTTTTCCTGGCGGAATACCCGCTGCAGGGCCCTCAGCACGTTCGGTTCGTCGTCCACCAGCAGAATGCGGTAGCCGGTGCCGGCCTGATCCTCAGGCCCCGGGACAGACTCCTCCGGGGCGACGCCGGTGAACAAAGATGAGTAACGGGTCATGTGAGTTCCTGTTGCCGAATATTTCCGCCGGGGTGGTTTTTTGATCGCCCTTGTCCGGGTTTCGTTCGATTCCGTCGCTACCTGCGGACGGGCAGGGATACCGTAACGGTCGTTCCCTCCCCGACCCGGCTTTCCACCTCGATCGTGCCGCCGTGGGCGGTCACGGTATCGCGGCTCACCGTCAGCCCCAACCCGGTCCCCCGGCCCACGTCCCGGGTGGTGAAGAAGGGATCGAAGATACGCGGCAGCACGGCTTCCGGAATGCCCGATCCGGTATCCGTAATCCGCACGCGAAGCGTATCGCCCAGCAGGCCGGTGTGGATCCGTATCGCGCCCGGCCGCTCCATGGCGTGGGCCGCGTTGAGCAGCAAATTGAGAAATACCTGGTTGATGGGTCCGGGCCGGCAGCGTAGCGCGGGGATCTCGCCCAGTTCCAGGATCACGTCCGCGCGGCCGTTCAACTGGCCGGCCGCCACGTTGCAGGCGGCGCGGATGCTGTCGTTGAGATTCACCACCTCTTCCTCGCCGCGGTCCACGCTGGAAAATCCCTTGAGGTCCGCAACGATCCGGGCCACGCGGTCGGCGCCGGATTTGCTCTCCCCCAGCAACTGGCCGAAATCCTCCAGCACGAAGTCCATGTCGGCCGCCTGCCATAACCCGGCAACTGCGGCCCCGCCGCCGGCCTTGAGGCGGGTCGCCATCTGTTGCAGCCTGGCCACATAGGACTGCGCGGTGCCGAGGTTGCTGCGGATAAAACCGATCGGATTGTTGATCTCGTGGGCCACGCCCGCCGCCAACTGGCCCACGGAGGCCATTTTCTCGGCCTGGTAGAGTTGCCTGTGGGCCGACTCGATGACCTTGACCTGCTCCTGGACCCGTTGCTCCAGGCTCTCCGAAAGGGCCCGGTAGCGCGCATCCGATTCCACCAGCGCCGCATGTTGCTGCTGCAGCTCCTCGTAATTCTCCTGGACCGCCGCGATGTGCAGTTCGGACGCCATGTAGTAGCGCGCCGACACCTGCATCATGAATTCCAGCAAGCTGGCGGCGGCGCGCAACTGATCCGCGCCGGCGTGGGGGGACTCGAGGTAGCCCAGGGGTTCCAGGTCGTGGCGGATCACGGCTCTGGGCATGCCGCCCGTGCCTTCGCATCCGTCCAGCAGGACCTCGCCGGTATCGCTTACCAGGCGAAAGCCGCCCCCCAGGAGCAAGGTGAGACTGTCCCCGAGCCGCTTCAGGGAAACCCCGGACAACAGCTCCCGCAGGCCGAACTCCCGATCGAAAGGTCTCGGATAGAAATCCAACTCAGTCTCCCATCGCGGCGCCGATGAAGGCCGCCTGGTCCATGCCGTGCAGTTCCCCTATGGAAAAATACCGGTCCAGCACGGGATAGACCTGTTGCAACAGTTCCTTGAAGGTTTCCCTGACCCCCTCCCCGGTAAGGGCGGAAGCGAACACCAGCGGCCAGGGCGCGCCCGACCAGCGCTCCCTGACCTCCTGCTCGGAAAGGATCTGCGGCAGGTCGCGCTTGTTGAACTGGACCACCACGGGCAAGGTATCGAAGTCCAGGCCGACCCGCTTGGCGTTGTCCTCCAGATTCTGGAAAGACTCCGCATTGTTCACCCCCTGGGAGCGCTGGGAGTCCGCCACGAACACCACGCCGTCCGCGCGGGACAGCACCGCCTTGCGGGTACCGTCATGGGTCGCCTGGCCGGGCACGGTAAACAGCTTGAACTTCACCAGCCACCCTGTGGGCGTTTTGAATCCCAACGGCAACAGGTCGAAAAACAGGGTGCGGTCGTTCTGTGTGTCCAGGGTCATCATCTCGCCCTTCAGGTCGGG
Organism: Pseudomonadota bacterium; assembly: GCA_021848325.1. Classification (GTDB taxonomy): domain Bacteria; phylum Pseudomonadota; class Gammaproteobacteria; order Burkholderiales; family JAJZUU01; genus JAJZUU01. The sequence goes on from JAJZUU010000047.1 coordinate 11,882, forward strand.
CGCCAGCAGGTCATGCAGGCGCATCAGATTGGTGGTCTTGCCGCTCATCGCCGGCCCGTAGTAGACCAGCTTTACGGTGAGCTTGCGCGCCGCTTCGTCGAATTCAGCCATGATCGCCGCCCGCTGCCGACCGAAGCGTTGCGGGGGAATGCCCGGGGAGTAGTGCGCGGAATGGCGGCATTACAGCTCCTCGTCGTCGATGATCACTGAACCGTCGGGGCCCCAGTTGACCTTGGTGATCCCCGGGCTTTCCTCCTCCAGGCGCCTGAGCGCCAGCTCCTGCCTGGAAAGCCGTCCCTGCTGCAGCCGGACCTGGTCCGCCAGGCGCTGATTCTCCAGCAGCATACCCCGATAAGCCAGCGCCTGGGCAATGGCCGACTTGAGATCGTAGTCATGCCATGGCTTGCCCAGGAAGCGGTAGATCTGCACCTCGTTGATGGCGCCGATCAGCCCGTCCAGATCCGCGTATCCGCTCAGGATCAGACGCGCCACGTTGGGCTGCATCCGTTTGAACGCCTTCAGGAATTCCACGCCGTTCATTCCCGGCATGCGGTAATCCGAGATCACCAGGTCGAAGGCGGTGGATTCTCCCCGCTTCAATGCGGCTTCCGGGGTCGTGAAGGTCTCCACCGTGAACGGGCCGTTGGTCTCGCCGGAACCCGCCAACAGCACGCGCCGCAGGGCGTTCAGGATATTTTCTTCGTCGTCCACCAGCATGATCCGGTACATATCTCTACCCCTTCAGGTCGCGCACGTAAATGGTTATGGATTTCTTCTGCAGCGTCTCATAGGTGTGAATTTGCGCGATGACCGCGTCGTTCAGCGTGTATCCCTTGGAAAGCAGCAGGATGCCCTCGTCGGTTACGATGTCCCGGGCCAGGACCATGCCGCTTCGCATCTGGGTCGACCGGAGTTGCAGTTCCGGCTCCCTTGACACCTCTTTCTCGGCAGCGCCCAGCATTTCCAAAAAGGCGTCGACCACCTGGGGGTCGTAGCGTGTCCCCCGCGTCCCTCTAATGTATTCGCGCGCCTCCGGCTCGGTCATGGGCCTGGCCGTCAAAGTGCCGTATTGCAGGCCGTCATAATCATTCGCCAGCGCCAGAATACGGGCGCCGAGCGGGATGTTCATGCCGCTCAGGCCGTCGGGGTAGCCTTTGCCGTCAAAACGCTCGTGATGGCTGCGGATCAGGGAGGCGGCGCCGTTCAACTGTTCCAGTGCCATCAGGAGAGACTGCCCCCTGGCGGGGTGCTTGATGACCTCGATTTTTTCCTCGCCCGTCAGGGCCGAGAACGGCTTGTCCATTACTCTGTCCGACAAGCCGATTTTTCCGATATCGTGCAGCAGTCCGGCCACGAACACATCCTGCACCTCGCTGTCTTTGAGCCCCATGCGCCGTGCCAGGCCCCTGGCGTTTTCGGCAACCCGCTTGCCGTGACCGGCCACGCTCCCTTCCCGCAATTCGACCAGATTGGAAAACACCCGGATGGAGGTAAGAAAGCCCTTCTTCAGTTTCTCGTGGGCCATTTCAAGAAACGCCATGGTTTGACGGACTTCTTCCGTGCGCGCTTCGACCTTCTCCTCAAGACCGGCGTTCAGATCTTTCAGTTCTTCGTTCTGCTTGCGCGTCAGTATCTCCAGACGCCGCTTTTCCTGCTCCAGATGTTTGCGTTCCAGGGCGCGGTTAACGCTCAGAACGACGTCGTTGTCATCCCATGGCTTCGCAACATAGCGATAGATATGGCCTTTATTGATGGCCTCGATGGTGGAACTGATATCCGCATAGCCGGTCAGCAATATGCGCACGGTATCCGGCCATTTCTGCCTGACCTGTTCGAGAAACTGCGCGCCGCTCATCTCCGGCATGCGCATATCCGAAATCACCAGGTCCACCGGCGCCTGCTCCATGATCGCGAGCCCCTCGGCGCCGCCCGCGGCGGTGAATATGCGATACCCTTGAGGGCGGAACAGCCGTTTCAGCGCCGACAAAATGTTGGCCTCGTCGTCGACGAACAGCAGCGTCGCCGTTTCGTGAGCCCCCCCGGCCGCCTCGGGATGTGTTGCAGCGTCATTCATCATTGGCCCATTCCCGCTAGACTGTGGCTCCAAAGAGATGCTTAGGCGTCGAGAAACAATAACTTGGCAAATGTCCAAGTTATTGTTTCTCAACGCCTTATCCGTTCGCTTGTTGCGGCACCGGTTGTATCACCGGCAGCCACACCGTAAAGGTCGTGCCGAGACCCTCTTCGCTTTTCACTTCTATTTGCCCGTGATGCTTCTGCACGATGCTATAGGAAAGCGACAGCCCCAGCCCCGTCCCCTTGCCCACCGGTTTGGTGGTGAAAAACGGGTCGAAAATCCGCTTGAGATTGTCGATGCCGATACCCTTTCCGGTATCGGCTATCTCCACCCATACCATATCCCCTTCCTGGCCCGTGCGAATGGTGATCACGCCCCGCTCTTCTATGGCGTGCGCGGCGTTCACCAGCAGGTTCATGAACACCTGGTTGATTTGCGACGGCAGGCATTCGACCCCGGGAATTTCGCCGTACTCCTTGCGTACCTCCGCCTTGTATTTGACTTCGTTCCACACGATGTTCAGCGTGCTGTCCAGGCCCTGGTGCAGATCCGCCGTCAGCCATTCTTCCCCGGCATCCACGTGGGAAAAATCCTTCAGGTCCTGCACGATCTTCTTGACCCGGGTGATCCCTTCCTTCGATTCCTTCATCAGCGCCGCCAGGTCTTCCCGCAGATAGGAGAGGTCCGCCTTCTCTTTGGTCGCCCGCACCCGGGACAAGATCTCGTTGTCGACAATAGCCTCTTCGGCGGCCTCGTAACCGTCCAGCACCTCGAGCATGTCCTGAAGGTACTTTTCCAGCGTCCCCAGGTTGGAATGGACGTAACCGATCGGATTGTTGATCTCGTGGGCCACCCCGGCGGCCAGTTGGCCGATGGAGGCCATCTTCTCCGACTGCAACAACTGGCTCTGGGTCTCCTGCAATTTCTGGTTCGCCTGGTTCAGCTCGGCGTTGTGCTGTCTCAGCTCTTCTTCCGTGCGCTTGCGGTCGGAGATGTCGCGCATGACGGAGGAATACATCCTCACCTCCCCCCCCGATTTGTGCGCCATCACCACCTGGGACACCGGGACCGCCTTGCCGCAATGCCCGAGGAACTCCGTCTCCCCGCGCCATACCTCGCCGGAGGCGGCCGTGGACAGCGCCTGCCCGAGCATGATGCGGCTCGCCCAGGGGGGATAGCACTCACCGATCGAGTTGCCGCCGAGGTCGGTCTCTCTCTCGGCCCCCCTCAGGCTGCGGGCCGCCGCATTGAGATAGATCGCCTCGCCCCGGGTATCCCAGATGCACACCAGGTCCGTGGTCGCCTCGAGAATGGCGGTCAGCCGCGCGGTATTCTCCTCGGCCAACTTGCGCTCGCTCACATCCCGGGCCATGCCGATGAACACCCGCTCCCCGTTCAGTACCGTTTCGCTGACCGCCAGTTCCAGGGGAAACACGCGGCCGCCCTTGTATTGGCCCTGGACCTCCCGCGTGCCCCGCCCGATGATCGCGCCCCGCCCGGTCTCCAGGAACCGGGCGATATAGCCGTCGTGGCCGCTGCGGTAAGGCTCCGGCATCAGCATCTTGACGTTGCGCCCGATCACCTCGTCCGTGCTGTAGCCGAAGATGGTGCATGCCGCCGGATTGAACGACTGGACGGTTCCCCGCGCGTCTATGGTGATGATCGCTTCCGCCGCATTGTCCACCACCGCCCGCACCCGCGCCCGGGAGGCCACCACGCTGCGCACCAGGGGTCCCACCCGCCAGCGCAGCAGGACCAGAGCCACCAGGATCAGCAAGGCGAACAAAGGCGCCACCCGCAGCAGGTCCGCCCGCACCGGCCGGCTCCACTCGCCGGCGTCTATGGTCATCACCATGCCCAGCCCGGTTTCGCCTATGGGGCCGTATGCCTCGACTATTTGCCGGCCCTGGGCGTCCGTGGTTGCCCGCCGGCCGCTGCGCCCGGCCAATGCGTCGGCCATCGCCGCGGGCTTGCCGTCGACCCCGCCCGCCATCCCGGAGCCATTGTGCCCGTGGCGGCTGGGAAAACACTTCAACGCCCCCCCTGCGTCGAGGCCGCAGACGAACATGTTGTTGCCTTTTCCCAGCATGGAGTGGTTCTTGAACAACGCCCCAAGGCGAGGCAGGGGGATATCCATCAGGGCCGTGCCCAGCCGCCTGCCCGCGTCCATGACGGGCACCGCGATGTTCAACAGATAGCCGTCCTGCCACAGCAGCCTGGCGTGCTCCGGCACCCTGACATTCAGCGCGAGCCGCGGCTTTTCCGCGAGCCCCCCCCCCGCCGCGATCACCTGGCCGCCGCTACCGTACAGCGCTATGGCGGATATCCTGCCGGTGGCGACAATGTTTTCGGCGACGGCTTCGATCTGCCGCAACAGGTCCGGGCTGGCGCTGCCGTCCGCCGCCCGCCTCATAAGAAAACGGAAATGGGGACGCTTGTTCATCTCGTCGCTCGCCCGGCGCGCCGCATCTTCCAGTTCCCAGCGGATTGTCCCGCTGTGGTCGTTCAGCCCCCTCGCGAGGGCGCCCTCGAGTTCGGCGTTGATTTGCGCCTGGAAGATCATGGACACGGCGATGGAGGACACCAGGGCAACCACCACCAGCAAAAAGGCGATGGTGGCGCCGATTTTCCGTTCGTCGGCAGTGGTCCCGAAGACCGAGCTAAGAATCCGTTTCAGCATTTGCTCCCCGATGCTCCAGCGGCAACCGGACGCGAAAGACGGTGCCCCGTCCCACCTCGCTCGCCACTTCGATAGATCCCTTGTGTTTCTGCACGATCCCGTAGGAAAGCGCGAGCCCCAGCCCCGTGCCCTTGCCCACGGGCTTGGTGGTGAAAAACGGGTCGAATATGCGATGGATGTTCTCTGCCGGGATACCCTTCCCGGTATCGGCGATTTCCACGAAAACTTGATCGCCTTCGCGGCCCGTGCGGATGGTGATCACACCCCGGCCCTCTATCGCGTGCGCCGCATTCACCAGGAGGTTCATGAACACCTGGTTGATTTGCGACGGCAGGCATTCAACCTCGGGGATGCGGCCGTACTCCTTGCGCACCTCGGCCTTGTATTTCAACTCGCTCCACACGATGTTCAGCGTGCTGTCCAGACCCCGGTGCAGGTCGGCGCACTGCCATTCGTCGGAATCATCCACGTGGGAAAAATCTTTCAGGTCATGCACGATTTTTCTCACCCGCGTAATGCCTTCCTTCGACTCGCCCATCAGTGCCGGCAGATCCTTCCGAAGAAAGGACAGGTCCAGTTTGCTTTTCAGTCTGCCCACTTCAGCCAGCGCATCGCTCTCGGGTAGCGCCGCTTCCGCGTTCTCGTACGCGTCGAGCACCGCCAGCAGATCCGCCAGATATCTCTCCAGTGAACCCAGATTGGAATAGACATAACCGATGGGGTTGTTGATCTCGTGCGCGACCCCGGCCGCCAGCTGGCCGATCGAGGCCATTTTTTCCGACTGCAGCAATTGCGTATGCGCCTCTTCGAGGTTCCGGTTGGCCCGCTTCAGTTCCTCAACCCGCCGCTGCTGCTCGATTTGCAGTTGGATGTTCTCCAGCGCGAGGCTTACCAGGTTCAGCAGTACCGTCCCGTTCTCCAAATCGGCTTCGGCAAAGGGTGGCCTGCCCGCCGAACGGTTTAGGCTGACGGCCCCGATCACGCGTTTTTCGATGACCAGCGGCCAGCACATGGCGGAGTTGGGCAGGCTCGTTTCCGCCCTCTTTTCTCGCTGTTTGAAGCGAGGATCGGTGGCGATGCTGCCGTTGAGCAGCAACCCGCTGCCCTCCTGCGCCACCCAGCCAAACACGCCCTCGCCCATCGCGATGGAGCGTCCGACCACCCCGGCCGGCAGGTCTATGCCGGCAACGATCGTCAGGCTGCGGTTGTCCTCGTCAGCCAAGGCCAGCGAGCCGTTTTCCGCCCCGAGACCGGTCACGACATGCGACAGGATCTGCTGATATATCGCCGTGGGGTTTCCCTGCGAAACCCCTCCCTGGCCCAGGCGGTACAGGTCGTAAATCCAGGACAGTTCGGTCATTGGATCGATTCGCATGGATTGATCTTCCGCAAGGCCGGCGCCCGCATGCCTGGCCGCCCCGACGTCCCACGTATACCGACGGCACGGCTTTCGGCCCATCGGCAGCCTCTTTTGGCTTACGCTTCCGCAAACAAATCCGTGCCGGCCTCCAGTTGTTCGAGCTTCGACAGGCATGCCTCGATCGCCTCCCGGCTCAAACCCAGGCGCGTCAGTACCGCCTCCGGGATGCCGTTTTCCTCTGCACCGCCGCCATCCGACGCCCGCACCAGCGAGCCCGCCACGAAAACGATATCGGTAAGCGGCGCGAACGGTTCGTGCTCCGATGACTGGCCGTATCTGATGGCATCTTGAAGCGCCTGCGGAAACTTCCAGCGGCTGGCCACCGCCGCCCCGATCATGGCGTGGTCGAAACCCAGCACGGCCCGTTCGGTCTCGACGAGATCGGCGCCGGTCGCTGTTACGCGCGCAAGGACATCGGCGAACTGCTCGTGCAGATAGGTGTCGAGAACCAGAACACCGACATCGCGCAACAGCCCGGCAATAAAGGCCATCTCCTGGTCCTGCCTGAGTCTCTTTGCAATGGCCCGCGCGTATGCGGCCGTTTTGACGCTGCGCTGCCAGAAAGCCTTTCTGTCGAACGCGTGCTGTTCCGTCTTGGGAAAGACGTTCCGCAGGGCCGCCGCCACCACCAGCGAGCGGACGCTGCTAAAGCCCAACAGCACCACCGCTTCGTGGATCGACCCGACCTGGTGTTGCAGGCCGTAAAAGGCCGAGTTCGCTACCCGCAATATTTTTGCCGCCAATCCCCCGTCCGCGGCGATCTTGGCCGCCAGGGTCGGGACGTCCAGGCCCGGTTCGCCGAAACTGGCGATCACTTCCTGGACGACGGTCGGCATCATGGGTAGTTGATGAAGCCTGGTCAGCACATTTTCGATCTTTGCTTCGTCCATGGTCTCTGCCTGCCAGTCGATCTTTACGAATGCGCACAGCGCTCGGTGTCGCCAGCCGCGGCAGGGTCCAGCACCAGCACCGTTCCCCTGGACGTCGAGTCCTGTCCCATGGCGTAGCGCCAATAACACACCTTTCTCCCGCCCGGAAGCTCCACGATACCCTTTCCGCCGGCCGCGTGACCGGGGTCGGGCGGCATCCCGGCAAACAGGCCGGGCGGAATCCTGTCGGAAGCCGCTTCGCCGACAAGAGGCTGCTTGCCCCCTTCGCCCAGCAACTCGTAAGCCATCGCGTTTGCGAGGGCGATGATGCCGTCGTCACCGATACCGATGACTGCCAGGGGCAAATGCTCCAATATCTCCTGGGATATGCGCAGAACCCCTTGGCTGTGGGTGAGCTTGTGGGCCTTCTCCTCCACGCTCGCTTCAAGCGCCTGGTTGACCAGCGAGATATCCTGATTCTCCGTCACGAGCTGGCGTGCGAGACGCTCCTCCCTCCTCGCCGTCTCGAAACGCTGAAAGGCCTCCGCAATGTCCGCGCGCAGCAGCGCATCGTCCCACGGTTTGGTGAGGAATTTGTAGATCGCCCCCCGGTTGATGGCGTCGGTCACCGAGGCCAGGTCGGTATATCCGCTCAACACCATGCGTACGGTGTGGGGGTACAGTTCCTTCACCCGGCTCAAGAACTCCACCCCGCTCATCTCCGGCATGCGTTGATCGGAAACGATCACGCCCACCTCGTTTTGCGCCAGCAGATCCAGGCCGGCCTGGCCGCTGTTGGCCTTCAATATCCGGTAGCCGTCCCGTCGCAGCAAACGTACCACGGACGAAACAATGTTTTCTTCGTCGTCCACCAGCAGTATGGTCCGCTCCATTATTCCTCCGTCCACAACATTGGCCGCTCGCCCCCGCAAAAACGCCCGATGCCCGCCGCTTCCACGCCTGCGGCTGCCCGGACGAGCAAGGCCATACGGCAAAACCGGCCTTTTCCGGACAACCCGGCGCCGGACCATTTGGGGGGATTGGCCCTCGGTTGTCACGATACCCGCAAAACCGCGGTGAAAATATCGGCACTTGCTGATTCTTTCTGTAGGAAATTTGAACCCCGGTTAGGAAAATCCCTGCAAAGAGGGCGCCTTTTGCGGGCGGCTTGCGGGTGCCGCTGACCCTGCGCGACGCGCTTCGAGCTAGCGGATCTCGGCCAGCAGGCCATCGATCATGCTCTCGGCCTGGGCCCCGTAGCCGCCGCCGAACAGGTTGAAGTGGTTGAGTATATGGTACAGGCTATACAGGTGTTTGCGCACCGGATACCCGGGGTCCAGGGGAAACGCCTCCCGGTAGGCGGCGTAAAAGGCGGGCGAAAATCCCCCGAACAGCTCGGCCATGGCGATGTCCGTCTCCCGGTCGCCGTAGTACACCGCGGGATCGAACAGCACCGGGGCACCATCCCGGTCCATATCGTAATTGCCGCCCCACAGGTCGCCGTGAAGCAGTGAGGCCGGCGGCTCGTAGCCGGCGAAAAAGGCGTCCAGCGCGGCGGCCAGCCGCTCGCCCCTGCGCAGCAGGCCGGCGGGGGCGCCCTTTTTTTCGGCCAGACGCAACTGGTAGTCCAGGCGGTTGGCGCGCCAGAACGCCGCCCAGTCATCCGATTGGGTATTTATCTGGGGCGTCGAGCCGATGGTGTTGTCCCGGCTCCAGCCGTAGCGCGCCGCAGTGGCCCGGTGCATGGCGGCCACCTGCCGGCCCAGCCGCTGTTGGGCGGCATCCCCGCCGCCACCCATTTCGACATACTCCAGCACCAGGCAGGAGAAGCCTTCCGCCTGCCCTGCGCACACCGGCCGCGGCACCCGGATCGCCCGGCTGCGCGCGATTTCCTCCAGCCCGGCCGCCTCCGCTTCGAACATGAAGCCCACGGATGCCTGGTTGGTCTTCACGAAATAGCGTTCGCCGCTGCCTTCCACCAGGTAGGCGGCGTTGATGCAACCGCCCCCGAGGCTACGGTGCCTCTCGACCGAAAACGGTCTTCCCGAGGCGGCGGATATATGTTCGCCGAGTTTTTTCCACAAGGACATGGCACCCCCTGGGCTAAGCTGGCCTTATTTTACGAGACCAGGCGAAGATACCCAAGGAAAAAAAGCGCCGCCGGAACGCCCCGATCCCGACGGCAAGGCCTTTACGAAGACGCCTGTTTCTTATATGATTCAATGTTCTAAAACCTCATCCCATTGTCGCTCTCAACCGAACCCGACGCCGGGGCCTAATCTGTGTATTGGAGGAAACGGGCCATGCCGGGCACCGATCTACCCTTGTTTCAGCTCAAAGGAAAACACCTGCTTCCCATCGTGCAAGGCGGCATGGGGGTGGGCATTTCCGCTCATCGCCTGGCCGGGGCGGTGGCCAAGGCGGGGGCCGTAGGCACCATTGCCAGCATCGACCTGCGCCACCACCACTCCGACCTGGTGGAACAGGGCCGGCGCTGCCGCGACCATGCCGTGCTGGATCGCCTCAACCTGACCGCCCTGGACCGGGAGGTGAAGGCCGCCCTCGATACGGCCGGCGGGCGCGGCATGGTGGCGGTCAACGTGATGAAGGCGGTCTCCGGGAATGCGGCCCTCACGCTCCAGGCCTGCGAAAGCGGCGCGGAGGCCATCGTCATGGGTGCAGGACTGCCGCTGGATCTGCCCGAACTGACCCGCGACTTCCCCCGGGTGGCCCTCGTCCCCATCCTTTCCGACGTGCGCGGAATCAACGTCATCCTCAAGAAATGGATGCGCAAGAACCGCCTGCCGGACGCCATCGTGATCGAGCACCCGCGCTATGCCGGCGGTCACCTGGGGGCGCCCAAGCCGGAAGAAATGAACGATCCCCGTTTCGATTTTCCGGCCGTGCTGGAAGGGACGCAGCGGTTGTTCAAGGAACTGGAGATCGAACGGGAGCGCATCCCCCTGATCCCGGCCGGGGGCATCAACAGCCACGAAAAAATCCGCAAGCTGTTGGCGCTGGGGGCCAGCGCCGTGCAGCTCGGCACCCCGTTCGCGGTCACCGAGGAGGGCGACGCCCACCCCAATTTCAAGAAGGTCCTGGCGGAGGCGAAACCGGAGGACATCGTCACCTTCATCAGCGCGGCCGGGCTGCCGGCCCGAGCGGTGCTCACCCCCTGGCTCAAGAACTACCTGAAACGGGAACACAAGCTGCAGGCCGGCGCCAAGTCCGGGGAGGACCGCTGCACCACTTCGCTGCAGTGCCTGATCCAGTGCGGCCTGCGGGACGGCCTGGCGAAATTCGGCCAGTTCTGCATCGACTCGCAACTGGCGGCTGCCCTGCGCGGCGAGGTCAGCAAGGGCCTGTTCTTCCGCGGCTCGGAGAGCCTGCCCTTCGGCTCCGCCATCCGCCCGGTGCGCGAACTCATCGAGTACCTGCTGACGGGGCGCAAGCCGGCCCTGTCAGCAAGTTGACGCGGCCCGGTAGCACCGCCCGGCGGCCAGCAGGTTCGCCCCCAGCAGGAGGGAGGACAACCCCAAGGCCAGCCCCGCCGGATACAGCAGCGGAGGCCACACGGCATATCCCAGCAGCAACCCGAGGGCGGCTCCGTGCGCCCGCAACTGGAGCCGTGCCCGCCGCTCGGGGATGATCTCCTTCATGTTTGGCACCGGCCGGCTCCTCCCCGCCCTGCTCTGCAGGTGGAACCACACCAGAAACGGCACGATCTTGTACAGCATCCCGTCGATCACCGACAGCCCGAATCCCACCACGTACAGCGTCCCCAGCCACAGGGGAAAATAGGCGGAGGGCACCACCAGCCCCGCCGCCCACAGCCCCGCCGCGGCCGCCAGGCTGGCCATCGCCAGCCGCCAGAATTGCAGGGTGACGTCGCCGATGCGCCGTCGCCTGTTCCGCTGCAGGTGCAGCGTCACCCCGCCGAAGACGGCGAAGGCCAACGCCAGTCCCGCAGCGGCCAGCGCCGTCCAGGCGGGGCCCGCACCCCCCAGGGTCGCCGCCGTGGACCCCAGCAGCAGGACCGCCACCAGAGGGGCCAGCCAGCGCCTGACGGGAGGGGGATAGACCGGGGTGAGCTGGAACATGGGCACCACCTGGTAGGCGACGCCCATCACCAGCAGCCCCACCCACCCCAGCAGCCCCCACTGGGCGTGCAGGTCGATCAGGCCGGCGGCGGGCCGCCACTGGCCGGACAGGGCGGCGGCCAGCGCCAGCCCGAGCCCGACAGTGACGGCGAGGGCGGCCAGCGCCAGGCGGATGGCGGTCACCGTGGCGTTGCGCGCCGGGGCCCGGGCCAGGCTGTAGACCGACACCCCCAGGAACAGGACGAAGGCGAATGCCAGCAGTGCCCCGGCGAGCCGGAAGGCCGCCTCCCGGCGGAACAGGAACCCCCCGGCCAGGCACAGGGTGCCGGCGACCAGGGGCAGGTGCACCGCCCACGCCGTGAGGCGCGGCCGCGGGATAGCCGCCCCCGCCACCACCGGCAGCATCTGGAACAGGGCGCCCACCATCACCATCGCCATGAAGCCCAGGGTCAGCAGATGGGTCGCCGCCAGCAGCGCCGGCGTCCAGCGCGAGGCCGCGCCGTCCGGGCCCGCCGCCAGCAGGGTCAGCGCCGCCAGCAGCGCGAAGGGGGGGGCGCTGTAGAAAAAACGGAACGGCACCGAGATCGGCGGCGCCTGCTCCAGGGACAAACCGGCCAGGGCCATGATCAGCGCCGGATCAGGATTTCGTAATAGCCGTCGGGGCGGGCCGTGATGCGGTAGCGGAAGCCCCGTTCCTTGAGGATCGCGTACAGGGGAAAGGGCTCCCGGTGGTGCACCATGCGCAGGGCCTCGTCCGGCCCCAGTTCGGCGATGGCGGCGAGCGCTTGTTCCATGGGTTCGGGCGGCTCCAGGCCGCGCACGTCCAGCACCCGCTCCGCCGCCGGGCTATCCGCCATGGGGGACGGCCTCCATGCGCTGCACCAGTTGCTCGCGGTCGGCCCCCAGTGCCCGGTCG